>JAAXTT010000079.1 GCA_013336365.1 Peptococcaceae bacterium | reverse complement strand
GATAACTATAGATATCCCTCTTTTCTCTCAGCTCCTGCCCGGTGATACAATTTTCTTTGAGGATATTTCAGTAGCCTGTGCAACTGATTTATATAAAAAGAAGATATTTCGGATAAATCAGTTTATTGGGTCTTTGGAGGATTATCCCCAGGAAAGATTATGGCCTTAAGGCAGATAATTGATTTTCTCATTATGTTATAATTAGAATAATAAATAATAAAGGGGCGAGGTCGCCGGTGAAGGAAACTGACCAGGAAATTTTTTCCCAGGTTCTGGTAGATGTTGATGCCAGAAATATAGACCGGAACTTTTGTTATTTGATTCCTGACCGGCTTGTGGACAGGATTGGGATAGGAAGTGTAGTAATTGTACCTTTTGGCAGAAGAAAGGTAACAGGCTATATTATAGATTTAGGTACTGATCCCCTTGTTCTCTCGAAAGGAATCAGGATTAAAAATATTGAGGAAATAGTAGATGAAGGACCGGTATTTACCAAAAAACAGCTCGAATTAGCTCGTTGGATGTCAGAATATTATTTGTGCAGTCTTATTTCTGCTTTACAGACAGTTATAGCCCCCAGAATTCACAGGACCGGACCTAAAAAGGTTAATGGGCTTTTTGTTATTCCCAATCTGCCAGAGCCGGAGTTTAGCCCCCGGGCTGTCAAAAGCCACCTATTATGGCAGACAGTAAAAAATAATCCGGGACTGACTCCGGGTAGGGCAGCTGAATTAGCTGGGGTTTCGGAATCAGTAGCCGGCAGACTGGTTTCTTTAGGGATTCTTGAGTACAGAAGTATTGAGATTCGTCGAAATCCATATCCCTTAATCGAGAAGATCAGTCAAAAGGAATATATGCATACTCCGGAGCAGAATGCTGCGCTGGAGGAAATACGCAGGGCAATTAACACCGGTGGGAGCAAGGTTTTTTTGCTATTCGGGGTCACCGGTAGCGGTAAAACTGAGGTTTATATACAGGCGATAAAACAATGCCTGGCCAAAGGAAAGCAGTCCTTGCTTCTGGTGCCGGAAATTGCCCTTACACCCCAGCTAATCACTGAATTTAAAGGATTATTTGGGGATAAGGTTGCAGTATTGCATAGCAGATTATCTGATGGTGAAAGATATGATGAGTGGAATCGAATAGCATCAGGTTTGGCACAGGTAATTTTAGGAACTCGTTCAGCAGCCTTTGCACCCTTGAATAATCTGGGGTTAGCAATTATGGATGAGGAGCATGAGCCATCATATAAACAGGAAGAGAACCCACGTTATCATGCCAGAGAAGTAGTTTTGCGATTAATCGGACAATTTAATGGGGTTGCTGTATTAGGTAGTGCAACTCCATCCCTGGAATCTTATCAGCGAACTTTTCCCGGTGGACCATATACTTTGCTTAGCATGCTTAATAGAGTAGAAATGCGTGAGATGCCGACTGTAAGATTGATAGACATGGGAGAGGAATTGAAAACAGGAAGCCCGGGTATTTTGAGCAATATAATGATCAGTGCCATAAATCAGAGACTTGAAAAAAAAGAACAGGTGGTACTTTTTCTCAACCGCAGGGGCTATGCTACCCTAGTTGTTTGCAGAGAATGCGGGTTGGTGATGAAATGCTCTCATTGTGACATATCTCTCACATATCACAATGCCGGACATCTTAGCTGTCATTATTGTAATGGGCTTTTTCCGGGACAGTTCTGTCCAGACTGTGGAAGCAAGCTGGTGGAGTATTTTGGTGCAGGAACTCAAAAGCTGGAGGAAGAAATCAAAGGTCAATTCCCGAAGGCAGTAGTGGTTAGGATGGACAGTGATACCACTACCAGGAAGGGCTCTCATGGCAAAATATTAAGCATTTTCAGAGAAGGTAAGGCAGATATTCTAATCGGAACTCAAATGGTGGCAAAGGGTCTGGATATACCTGATGTAACTTTAGTTGGCGTAGTTAATGCAGACCTTTCATTACATATGCCTGATTTCAGATCATCAGAGAGAACATTCCAGCTAATTGCTCAAGTTGCTGGTCGGACCGGCAGGGGTGAATTGGGGGGAGAGGTTATGGTTCAAACCTTCACTCCGAAACATTATTCCATCTTATATGCCTCAAAGCATGATTATCCTGGATTTTTCAATTATGAGATAAATATCAGAAAAGCAATGAGATATCCTCCATTTTCCAGATTAGCCAGAATTTTATTTTTTGGTCGGGAGGAGGAGGATGTGAAAAAAAATGCAGTTAAATGGGCATCAATATTAAAAAAGAAAATCGAAATTAATCGATATAGTGAGCTGATTGAAATTCTAGGGCCAGCACCTGCTCAGATATCAAAGATCAAGGATCGCTATCGTTACCATATTGTAGTTAAATCAGGAAGTGGCAAACAGCTTAAAGCACTGATCAACGAGGTTATTAAAGATAATGGGGACAAGTTTAAAAAAGACAGTGGCTTTATGGTGGATATTGACCCTCAGAGTTTGATGTAGTATTGCTATTGAAGGCCGTTATAGTATATATTTTTTATAAATTTATGTTTTGGCGAATAGGAGAGGGGGGATTATCTTGGCAATTTATAAGATTATTCAAGAGGGTGATGAGGTTTTAAGGGAAAAGGCCAAAGAGGTTTCCAAAATCAACTCAAATATTGCCAAACTTCTGGATAATATGAGTGATACTATGTATGCCTACAAGGGTGTCGGACTTGCCGCACCTCAGGTAGGGGTGTCAAAAAGGGTTATTATAGTTGATGTTGGAGAAGGATTGATAGAGCTAATAAACCCGGAAATTATCGAGTCGTCTGGCGAGATGTCAGATGTTGAAGGATGCCTCAGTGTGCCGTCTATAATCGGAGAGGTTAAGAGGGCTTGCAAGGTAAGGGTCACAGGGATGAATCGTAATGGCAACAAAGTCGAGTTAGAGGCAGAGGGTTATCTGTCAAGAGCTCTGCAGCATGAAATTGACCATCTAAATGGTATTTTATTTGTTGACTTGGCTAAAAATATCCGGAGAGAAAGTGACTAAATAATAATCAAGCTATGGAGAATAAGGACATGAATGTAATATTTATGGGTACTCCTGATTTTGCAGTGCCTAGTCTAAAAGCGCTGGTTGATTCCGGCATATCAGTAATTAATGTAATTACTCAGCCGGATCGTCCCAAGGGAAGAGGAAAAAAGATTTTGCCTTCTCCTGTAAAGGAAGCTGCCCTGGAAATGGGGATTCCGGTGTTTCAACCTGAAAGGGTACGGGAACCGGAATTTATTGATATAATAAGGTCTATAAAGCCTGATTTGATTGTTGTTGTAGCATTTGGACAGATATTGCCCAAGGCATTGCTAGATTTGCCCAAACTTGGTTGTATTAATGTACATGCCTCTGTTCTGCCGAAATATAGAGGAGCCGCACCTATTCAGAGGGCAATTATGAATGGCGAGATGGAGACCGGAATATCAATTATGAAAATGGACCAGGGATTGGATACAGGTGACATATTGATTCAAGAGACTACAGCAATCCTCCCTGAAGACAGCTTTGGTTCACTTCATGACCGCCTTTCTGTAATAGGTGCAAAATTGCTTATAGACACAGTGACCCAGATGGAGTGCAAAAAACTGGAGTCCATTCCCCAGGACAATGACAATACAACCTACGCGTCTCCGATTAATCAGGAGGATCAAATAATAAACTGGGGTAATTCTGCTGTTGGGGTGAAAAATATTATTCGCAGTCTCGATCCTTGGCCCGGGGCAAAAACCACCCTGGAGGATAAGGTGCTTAAAATATGGAGGGCAAGGGTTTTAGAGGATGCAGAGGTAGTAGGACGGGGAATTGTTTTTGAACAGAAGAATAGTGGGGTAGTTATCAATATTGATAATAACAGACTTATTGTCCAGTGTCGGGAAGGATTTTTAGAGCTTTTGGAGATTCAGCTTGAAGGCAGTAAAAGAATGAGGGTATCAAGCTATCTTAGAGGAAAAAACGTTGAATCAGGGGTTAGATTGGGGTAAGCCTTGCTTACATATGCCGGGAGGCTTTTAGATGAAGATAAGTGTTTCCTATTTTAATAATGATGTAAGAAAAAGGCTTTTCCTCGGTTTGCTTGCAGGGAGTCTAATCACTGTAGGCTTAATTTCATTCGCTTTATGGTTTATCATTATTCATCCGGGCAAGTCACTGTTAAATCAGATTTTAGTTCTTATATTAGCATTGTTTTTAGCTTTGGCTGTTCTTATGGCGTCTTTGGGAATGGCTGGAATGATTATGAATCTTTTTACTTCAAAAAGGCTTCGCATGTTTCAAACTCCTATAAGAGTGGCAATTAGTGTTTTTTTTCCATTAATAATAGGTCTGGGAAGGTTGTTCAAAATTGATGTAAACAAAATAAAGAGTTCATTTATTGAAGTTAACAATCAGATGGTAAAGGTTGCCAGCTACAAACTGATGCCTGATCAGGTTCTTCTGCTGGTCCCTCATTGTTTGCAGAATAATAAATGTGTCCACAAAATAACTGTAGAAGTAAATAACTGCCGGCGTTGTGGGGCTTGTCCCATTGGTGATATTTTGGATATAAGAGACCGATATGGAATAAATGTCGGAGTAGCCACAGGAGGCACCCTGGCAAGGAAATATGTAAAGGATTATCGACCAAAGGCGGTAGTTGCAGTAGCCTGTGAAAGGGACTTGACAAGTGGTATACAGGATTCAAGTCCTTTACCTGTTTTGGGAGTAACCAATGAAAGACCTCATGGTCCATGTCATAACACAAATATTGATCTGAGAAAACTTGAGGATGCACTGGAATTCTTTTTTCAAAAGGAAGGCAGTTGATTTTTATTAAACCTGAAAGATATAGCGCCCGGGATTTGGCTTTGCTGATATTGAAGGATGTGGATTATAAAGGTGCCTATGCTAACTTGGCACTGGACAAGGCACTTGAGTTATATAGACCGGATTCCTTGGACCGAGCATTTATTACCGAACTGGTTTATGGTTCTTTAAGAGCACAAAACACTTTAGATTGGATTATTGATAAACACCTGAATCAGCCGGTAAAAAAACAGACCTCCTGGATGAGGAATATTTTGCGAATCGGTGTTTATCAGATTTTTTACCTTGACCGGGTACCCTCTTCTGCAGCAGTTAACGAAGCAGTCAACCAGGCAAAAAGATATGGTCACCCAGGTGCAGAAAAATTTGTCAATGGTGTTCTGCGTAATATTGTTCGCAACAAAGACACCCTTGTTTATCCAACCCTTGAGGATAATCCGGCAGTTCATATATCGTTGAAATATTCTCACCCTATTTGGTTGGTTAAAAGATGGCTCAGTCAATTGGGAATCGAAGAGACAATCGATTTATGTATAGAAAATAATAAGCCGGCGCCTTATACTGTCAGGACAAATACCTTAAAAACATCCAGGGATAAGCTTTTGGAAACTCTTAAGGCTATGGGTATCAATGCCAGTAAAACCCTATATGCGCAAGAAGGAATTTTTCTTGAAGGGTTTGGAGGGCTCAGAGGCTTCAGTTTATTTGAGCAGGGATATTTTCAGCCTCAGGATGAGAGTTCAATGCTGGCAGCTCATGCTTTGAAGCCAAGCCCAGGGTCATTGATTATTGATGTAGCCAGTGCACCGGGTGGAAAAAGCACTCATTTGGCCCAGCTGGTTAATGACCAGGGTACTATTATTTCTATGGATATTTTTCCTCACAAGCTTAAATTGATTGAGGAAAATATTAAACGACTGGGAATAACCTGTATTCAAACAAAATTGGGAGATGCCAGAGAATTTATTGGTGATTTAAAAGAAAAGGCTGACTTTGTATTGTTGGACGCACCCTGTTCCGGGACGGGGGTAATCAGAAGAAGACCTGATTCCAGATGGAGGAAACAACCGGAGCAGCTTCCGGAGTTGCTTAAGCTGCAAAGAGAAATACTGGACAATGTTTCTGAGTATTTAAAGCCCGGGGGAATCCTTGTCTACAGCACCTGTTCAGTTCTTACTGAAGAGAATCAAGAGCAAATTGAATGTTTTTTAGAAAGACATCCAAATTTTGAAACCTGCTCTTTGCATGGTCTGTTACCGGAAAGTTTATTTAGTAACAAGGAATCGGATTACATTCAACTTTATCCTCATAGAGAGGGCACTGACGGATTTTTTATCTGTCGGATGCAAAAAAGGCGCTGAAGCATATGACGAAAACAATGTCGGAAGAGAACAACAGGGTAAATATAAAGGACCTTACTCTAGCAGAGATGTCCGAATTTTTTAAAACTCTTGGAGAGCCATCCTATCGTGCACGACAAACCGCGGAATGGATATTTAAAAAAGGGGTTACAGATTTTATATCCATGACCAATATCCCTTTGGCACTTAAAAATCAGCTTACAAAAAACGCATACATCGGCAAGGTAAAAATATTAAATAAGCAGGTTTCTTCAAGGTATGGAACAGTTAAATATTTAATGGGATTAGATGATGGACAGACTGTCGAGACAGTCCTAATGAAACATTCTTATGGACATTCAGTATGCATTTCTACCCAGGTTGGTTGTAGCATGGGTTGTGCTATGTGTGCGTCTGCCCTGGGGGGTAAGGTCAGAAATCTTTCTTCAGGTGAGATGTATGGACAAATTCAAGCAGTTCAGGAGGATTCAGGGGAACGGGTGAGCCATGTAGTTCTGATGGGTACTGGTGAGCCCTTAGACAATTATAAGAATACTGTTGATTTTTTAATTAATATAAATGCAGACTATGGCTACAATATCGGCTATCGACATATAACCCTATCCACCTGCGGACTTGTGCC
>JAAXTT010000078.1 GCA_013336365.1 Peptococcaceae bacterium | reverse complement strand
CTACAATATCCTTGTCAGTGGCAGTTATCCCTGCACCCTCCTTGAGCTTGATCACACCTGCAGCCTCTAAAACTGCCAAAGCACGACCCCCATTGGTAGCATCGTTGGGAATGCCTATTTTTGAATCCCGGGCAATCTTGTCGATAGAGGCAACCTTTTTGGAATAAACTCCCATAGGCTCATTGTGGACCATTGTGGACCAGGTAAGATTGGTATTGTTTTTAGCATTATATTCATCTAAATAAGGGATGTGTTGAAAAAAGTTTGCATCAATCTGCTTTTCATTGAGTGCCGGATTAAGCAATACATAATCAGTAAAAACCTTTATTTCCAAATCTACGCCTTCACTCTTAAGCATTGGCTTTACTATTTCCAGTATTTCCGCATGAGGCTTTGCCGTCGCCCCAACTACCAGCTTGTCGGACGCAGCTTCATCTGAGGTGCCGGATCCACAGCCTGTGAGCAGAAATGCAGCCAACAGCACGCTGCAAATAATTACCAAGATTTTTTTCATGTTGCAATCTACCTCCTATTATTAAATATCTTTTGGGATATATTGTCCCCGAGCATTTGTACCCCTTGAACCAAAATAATCAATACAATAACCGTCATCCACATAACTGAATTTTCATACCTTTGGTAGCCGTAATAATAGGCAAGGGTTCCCAGGCCACCTCCCCCTACAATTCCTGCCATTGCTGAATAGCCTACCAAATTTATGGTTGTTATGGCTACACCGGAAACTAAGGAAGGTAATGACTCAGGCAGTAGCACACTGGTCACAATTTTCCAGGTACCGGCACCCATTGAAATAGCCGCCTCAATCAAACCCCAATCAATCTCGTTCAGAGATGTTTCCACCATTCGTGCCACAAAGGGAACCGCTGCTATGGTCAAGGGAACAATGGATGCGGCAGTTCCAATAGATGTGCCCATCAACAGCCTGGTAAAAGGAATAAGCAAAATCAGAAAAATTATAAAAGGTACTGAGCGAGCAGCATTTACAATGCCGCCAAGATATCTGTTGATTAAGGAATGCTCAAATATGTGCCCTTTTGAGGTGGCAACCAAAAGCACTCCCATAGGCAAACCAAATAAATAGCTTAACAGGGTAGCAACTACTACCATATAAATTGTTTCCCAGGTAGCCATTAACAGCTTTTCCAAAATCCAGACCTCTAAAAATGAGACGGATCCCAACAATGACTCAGCCATTATTCAACACCTCTACTTCCAAGCCCTGATTCCTTAAGTAATCAACCGCCTCTTGGAGCAAGCTTTGGGGACCTATGAGTTCCAAGGTAAGGCTGCCGAAGGGAGTATCCTTAATCCGACTGACATTTCCAAACAGAATACTGGCTTCAACATCAAACTTGCGAATCATTCTGAAAATTACCGGCTCACCGGCAGAGGCACCGACAAAGGAAACTCTAATCACCCTGGAAACACTCTGATTATTTTCTGACCGAGAAAGGTGGAGAAGCTCTTCAGGAATTTCATTGCCAATAACAGAGTTTACAAAGCCTTTGGATGTGGGGCTTGCCGGATTGGAAAACACATCCAGCACTTTGCCCATTTCCACAATGGCCCCGTCATCAATTACAGCCACCCGGTCGCAAATTTCCTTAATAACATTCATATCATGGGTTATCAGTAAAATAGTAATGTTCAGCTGCCGATTTATATCCCTCAACAGCTTTAATATCGAATGGGTAGTTTGAGGATCCAATGCCGAGGTTGCCTCATCACAAAGCAATAGCTTTGGGTCATTGGCAAGGGCACGAGCAATGCCTACCCGCTGCTTTTGCCCGCCACTTAACTGGTTCGGGTAGGCCAACAACCTATCTGAAAGACCAACCAGCGCCAAAAGCTCTTTAGCCCTTTTTTCTGCCCGGTCCCTTGGTATCTTGGCGATTTCCATTGGAAACATTACATTGTCAAAAACATTCCGGGAAGATAGTAAATTAAAATGCTGAAAAATCATGCCAATCTTCTGTCTGACCTGTTGCAAATCTTTTTTCCCAAGACTGATTATTTCCTGATCATCAACATAGATGGTTCCTTCAGAGGGAGTCTCCAGCCTGTTGATGCAACGAATCAAGGTGCTTTTCCCTGCCCCGGAGAGACCGATTATGCCGAATATTTCACCCTTTTCCACTTTGAGAGTTACCTTGTCCAAAGCAACAATCCGTTGATTGGCAGTCAAATATATTTTACTCAGGTCCTTGATGGATATCAAAAAAACCCTCCTCTACTGTCCTATCCTTCATTTTCGCTGGTAAATTCTTTATAATTCCATATTAAAACCTATTTTTTCCCCTTCCATTGGCCTACCGAAATGATAGCCCTGAGCACAATCAATCTTTAACCCAACCAAAATCTGCTTTATTTCCTCATTCTCCACTGATTCTGCCACTGTCCTTTTACCCAAGGCATTTGCCACTGAATTCATGGCCTTAACCAGAGCAATATTGCTTGCTTCACTTTTCAAGCTACGGATAAATGAGCCATCTATTTTTATATAGTTCACCGGTAGCTCCTTTAAATATGAGAAAGAGGTGAATCCTTTGCCAAAATCATCCAGGGCAAACTGGCAACCCAGCTTTTTCAGCCGATCAATCCAGTACTTGGCAAGCTTTAGGTCCTTTACAACAAAGGTTTCAGTAATTTCAAAGCCCAGTCTGGCAGGATCTATTTTGCTTTTTTTAATCGAGCTTTCAATAAATCTCAACAGGGACTCATCTCCCATGCTTAAGCCCGAGATGTTTACAAAAATGTTTACCGGAGGATTTGCACTCAGAGTTTTTATGGCATTTTTAATTATAATCCGGTCCAAGGAGGGCATTAAACCGTACCTTTCTGCCACCGGAATAAAGACATCGGGCGAAACTAACCCCCCCTTGTCCACCAGTCTGGTGAGGGCTTCATAATGAATAGTTTTAAAATTGGTCATGTCAACTATTGGCTGATAAAGAAAAACAAAGTTATGTTCCTTTATGGATTTCTTGATCAAAATGATTGTTTTATTATCCTCAGAAAGCTTTTCTGAAACATCCTGCCAAGGCTTAGCAACAAAAACCCTGTTTCTGCCCTTTTCCTTGGCAGTATAAAGGGCATTGTCCGCCATTGAAAATAATTTTTCCGCCTCAAAATCACCCTTAATTGCCACTAGGCCTATGCTAATGCTTAAATTATATTGAACCCGATATTCTGTCAGAAACAGGTCGCTTTCATCTACAAGGTTGCGTAGCTTTTCAGCCACAACAACTGCATCATCAACAGACGCGCCCTCCAGTAACACAGCAAACTCATCACCGCCCAGCCGGGTCAGCAAATCCACCTCTCTGATATTGGCACTCAGAATATTGGCAATGTGGATCAGTGCTTCATCTCCCGCCTGATGGCCGATGGTGTCATTAACCAGCTTAAAATTGTCAATATCAATAACCAGCAAGCTACTTTCTGTTCCTCGCTTGGCTCTGGCAACAACGTTTTTTAGTACCTTTTCGAAATAGTAACGGTTGGAAATTCCGGTTAAAAAATCATGAGTAGCCAGATGACTCATCTGTTCTTCCATTTGTTTGCGATCACTTATATCCCTTAAGGACTCCACTGCCCCAACCAAATTGCCATTATTGTCATACAAAGGTGATGCCTTTGCCCAAATATGCGCACCTTTGCCATTGAAAATTGCCGGTGAGTAAAACTCCGTAAAATAAGTGTCTCCTTCTTTTTTTACATTGAGATACTTATCTGCAGCATTGCTGTCACCGCTGATTATCAAATCTACCAAGCTAATATTCAAATCCCCATGGAAACAAACAAAACAGGGGATGTGGTGCTCTCCTAAGACCTTTTCCTTTGAAACCCCGGACATTTTCTCCATAGCCTGATTCCAAAAGGTAACCTTTCCGGTTATATCAACTGCGAAGGTTGCATCCGGTAGGAATTCGATAATTTCATGAAGTCTTCGATGGGCAGAAAAAAGCTGCTTCTGCATATTTCTGTTTTCTGTGATATCCTCAACCATAACCAAGCCCAGTCTATCAAAATCTGCTCCGGTCATCATAGAGATGGTAATGTTTGCCCAGACACGTTTTCCGAATTTTGTGGTTATTGCCTTTTGGGTCTGAATGCCCTGGGAGCTTTCTGAGACTGCATAATAATAGTTTTTACTGCATTTTTCTGATTTGCCCTGCTGTCTGCTATCACAGAAAAGCAGAATTTTCTTTTCTTCCAGCTCTTCCAGACTAAAGCCAAGCATTTTCTGCAGGGCAGCGTTCTGTTCAATAACCGCCGGACATTTTTTAGGAGAAAGGTCCAACACCGCTAATCCCATTCGTGTACTTTCAAATACCGCCTTGAATTTATCCTCACCGGTTTTTATATTATCCGTCTGGGGTTTAAGGGCAGTCAAATTGTGCCCTACAGCCAAAACAACCTGTTGCTCATTGAGATAAAACAATTTGCAGCTTATTTCCAGTGGTACTTTGGTTCCCTTTTTTGAAAGCCACTCTGTTTCAAAGGTTATATTTTTTTTATCCCGTAATTCTCCCTGAATCAGCTTAAGCGTTCCTTGCTGCTCTTTGCTGAAAATATCCTCTGGGGTCATTAACAAAAGCTCAGACCGGCTGTAACCGGTCACTCTGCAACAGGCAGCGTTAACCTCCAAATGCTTGGAAAAATCCCCACTTTCATCAAGGCTGATTATTGCCATTACATCCTTATTATTGTGGAAAAGCTTTCTAAATTTTATCTCACTTTCCTTCAAAAGCTCCAAGGAGGCTTTTTCCTTTGTAATATCATAAATTTGGAAAAGAACCGCCGGCTTGCCCTTAAAATTCAGGTAGGAGCAGCGACTCTTTACATAGGCAATATCTCCTGTTACCTTAATAAGCCTAATTTCGAATGGCGCCTGTTCACTATCGGCAACAAGCCTATAAAGCTCCGCCTCTGCAACTAGATAGCGGTCCTTGGGATGAATCAGTTCAAAAAAATCGATTTTTATAATTTCATCCTCAGAATAGCCAATAAAATCATGCATATACTGATTTATTTTACGCACCTTGCCATTCTGATAGATAAAAACCGGCAATGGGGAAAACTCAAGCTGCTGCTTAAAATCAAATGGGGGCATAAAGTTCCTCCTGAGCTTAGCAAAAAAAATATATTTCCATATATTGGGGAATTATCTGCATCCTTTAATAAATCGGAATAAGCCCGGGATTGAAGCCGGTTATGCTTTTGCCTCCCCGGGAAGTCACCACAAAGGTATTCTCTATTCCCACCATACCTACCCGGTCAATTCCCTTTTTAGGCTCAATAGCAAAAACCATGCCTTCCTCAATGGGATCGTCAAAACCCTGGGCAATAATGGGGGTTTCATCAATCCACAGTCCAATGCCATGTCCCAGAAATTTAACTTTTCTATTGCCGTAGCCCATAAAATTCTCAAGAAAGTCCGGGCTCAGTCTGTTGATAATATCATTATAAATAGCTGAGGGAACTGCACCGGGCAGTAATAGTTCGGCAATTTTATTCTGTATTTCCACACACTTTTCATGGGTTTCCATGACCCTTTGAGACAAGGGTTGTCCAAACATATAGGTCATGGTTTTATCTGTGTGATAACCTTCCACCCCACAAACAACATCAATAAAAACCAAATCACCCTGAGTCAGTACTCGATGAGGATTGCCTAATAGAGGAACCGCAGGACTCAAACCATAATTGCCCCCGGGACCATTGAAATATGTGGGGTAAATAGAGCTTTCTCCAAAGCCTATATGGCCCAGGGCAATTTCAGTATCAAACATTCCCAGTCGGGCAACCCCGTGATGTCCTTCCTTAATCAACATGGCAAAAAGCTCAGTCGCCAATTCAAGCTCACTCATACCCTCTTGAATAATTTCCGGCACAAGGTCCTCCAGAACCCTTTGGTGAATACTGCCGGCGCTGGTCATAAGCTTAAGTTCATAAGGACTCTTAACAGCTCTAACAGAGGCGATAACCTGATCCATAGACTCTGTCCGAGAAAAAGGGAAATGCCTTAGAAAACGCTGGAGGAAAGCCACCGGTACTATCTCTGACTCAATATATACTGACTCATAGGCTGAAGTAAAAAAACTTGCTGCATCACGAAAGCTGTCCATAGGTCTAATCAAGGGAAACCGAGATTCTTTCAAGGCTCTTTCATAGCTGCGACGAACCCAGAATACCGCCTGGTCATCCCTAGGAATCAAGAGCATTCCTTCCTGCATTGTTCCGGTAAAATAAAACAAATTTATCTTACTGAAAACAACCCCAATCCTCCAATCAGGTTTCAAAATATTCATTTGGTTCCGGAGGCGCTGCAGCCTTGCAGTTAATTCAGTTAATGGAACAACACTATTTTGAATCATTCAGCCTCCAAAAATATAAATAACTCAATTTTCAAATAATTCTACTGAGTTGTTTTTTCGACAATATACAAGAATATCCCTGCCCACAAAAAAACATTGTCCCGACAGGGATTTTGGGAACTATTACAGTGATTAGGTCGTCTAAGGAAATAAGGCTCACAACCCAGGAACGGGAGGTGAAAAATATTTTTCTGTCCGCTGTTTTATTGTTTCTGGCAGTACTAATCATTTTAATTGTTTATGGGATAAAAAATCAATCAATGGAAAGTGGGGAAAAAGACGTGAAAAGCATCTATCTGTATCTGGTTTTATTTGCAACCCTGATGATGATTATCGGAGGAAGTGTAAGTGCCTTTATGGCCATTGCCGATATTGTCTATCCGGCACCCTACTATCAGTCTTATCAAGAATTTATAAGTATGGAT
>JAAXTT010000013.1:4981-20645 GCA_013336365.1 Peptococcaceae bacterium | reverse complement strand
CTACCCTCTTGCCTAAACCTGCCAGTGTTATCGCCAGGTTAACAACCAGATTGGTTTTGCCAACCCCACCTTTTCCACTGCTTACAGCAATTACCCGGGTATTTGGTCCAACCTCGTTTATCTGCTCGTTAATATTATCCTGGCTTGCTTTCCTCGTTTGGGCATTGAAAATCCTTGGTGCATTATCTGATTTGGAGGCTTGGTTCAACAAATCTCTCAACTCCCCCCAGTAAAAGGCCTGCCAGTTTTTTAGAATTAACCGCCGTAATATCATCTGGAACATTCTGACCATAGGACACAAAGGTCACCGGTATCTGGGTTTTATTAACCACGTTCAAAACAGCTCCACAGGTATCTGTTTCATCCAGCTTAGTAAAAACCAGTTTTGTATACTCCAAATTTTTTTGATAATCAACTGCTGTTCTCAGCAAATCCTGATTTTTTGTAGAAGCGCTTAAAACTAAAAAGGTATCCTTTGCACCGTTAAATGGTTGAAGAAAATTATTGAGCTTAAGCAAAGCTCCGGAGTTTTTAGAATTTGTGCCTGGGGTATCCACCAATACAGAATCCATTTCAGACTTACTGTCTATTAATTTTATGAGTGCCTCCTGGCTATCGGCACTCTCCACCGGAATACCGATTAATCCGGCATAATATCTGAGATTTTCAGTAAGATCAGGTCGCTGTTCATTATAATCAGCTGAAATAATCGCAACTTTTTTATTATCAAACATTTTATAGTGGGTTGCAAGCTTTGCCAAAGTCAGGGTTTTTCCTACCCCGGAAGGACCTACAAAAACATTTATCCTGCGTTGAACAGAAGATTTATAGGCAGGCTCCAGCAGCTTGGCTATCTTACTCTTAAGCAATATCATGTAAACCTCGTACATTTCATTGATGCCCGAGGGTGCCTCCTGCTCAAAATCAGCAAGATTGGCCAATAAATTCTCAACAATATCCTCGTTTATCTCCAGGCTGGTCAATATATTTTTCCACCGCTGGTTAATTTCCCTATTTATCAATAAATTTCCTTTATTTTTAAAGATGGCATTAAAGTTTTCCTCTTCATTTTCCTGAAGGGGTTTATCCTTATTTTCCTGAAGAGATTTATCCTTTTCATAGCTGCTTAATAGGTTCACCAGCTTACCAACATTTTTTTCACTATTGGGATTAAGGGCTGGAGCGGCTGTCTTAAAAATAGTTTTTCTCTCATCTATCGCTGCGGTTACCTCTATAAGCCTGGGGGTGAAAAAATCAAAAATGCCCTTTCGGGGAAGCCTGTAATTGCTGATAATAACAGCCTCCGGGCCCATATCTTCCCGGATCATTTTCAAGGCTTCATTCATATTGGTTACTAAAAACTTTTTTATCCTCAACTAACCACCACCGTTCCCACAATCTCTACCTCAATATCATGAGTTATCTCATTAAGCGAAATAACGGCAAGCTCCGGCAAATGCCTTTCGGTAAATCTCTTCAAAGGCAACCTAACCTTTGGAGAACAAAGTATTATTGGCAGCATACCTCTCATGGTAACAGTCTGAACAGTTTCACCAATAGCCTCGAGAATTTGTCTGGCAAGGCCTGGCTCAAGCACAGGATAGCTTCCCAGCTGGGTCTGCTGAATGGAGTTTGAGATAGTATCCTCCAGCTTTGGATGCAAAGTCATAACCTCAAGCTTTCTTTCCTGATTTACATATTGATGGCAGATTGTTCTAGACATTGCCTGCCTTACATGCTCGGTAAGAAAATCTATATCTCTGTTTATCCTTGAACCATCTGAGATAGACTCAAAAATAGTCACCAGATCTCTGATTGGCAATCTTTCCCTCAGTAAGCTTTGGAGAACCTTTTGGATTTCACCGACGCTTATTATTTCAGGGGAGAGCTCCTCTATCACTGCCGGTTCCTTTTCCTTCAAAACATCAATCAATTCTCTGACTTCCTGCCGACCAAGAAGCTGGTAGGAATTAACCTTGATAAATTCTGTCAGATGGGTAACCAAAACCGTAGAGCTGTCTACCACTGTCATTCCCATCATTTCGGCATTCTCTCTCTCGGAGGGCTGAACCCACCAAGCATCTAAACCAAAGGTCGGCTCCTTGGTAGGTATTCCATCCAAGGCCGTTTCCTTGCCGGAAGGGTCCATTGCCAGATAATATCCCGGCATTAATTCACCGGATGCCGCCTCTTCACCTCTTATTTTAAATACATAGCTGTTTGAAGACAGCTGCAGATTATCCCTTATTCTTATTGGTCTGACATAAATTCCCAGCTCTATGGCCAGCTGCCTTCTTACTGCCGATAATCTGCTTAATAAATCCCCACCATTATTTTCATCAGTAAGAGTTATCAGATTATATCCTATTTCTATCTGCAAAGGCTCCACCTGAAATAAGGTAGTAATGCTCTCCGGCTCTTTTTTCTGCATAGCCTTTTCTTGGGCAGCAACCTCTTTCTCAGCTACAGCCTGAATTTTGGTCTTTCTGGTCAGACTATACCCAATATAGCCTAAAACAGAAGCAGAAGCCAGAAAAAGAAAATTAGGCATGGCAGGTACCAGACCCAAAATAAATATTACCCCGGCAGCCATAAAAATAGTCCTTGGAAAACGGGTAAACTGAGCAGTAATTTCATCTCCAAAGGTGCTGTCAGAGGTGGCTCTGGTGACCAAAATGCCTGCTGAGGTAGATATAAGCAAAGCAGGAACCTGAGTTACCAGTCCATCCCCGATGGTCAAAATAGTATAGAGCTGCAGAGCTTCCTCAAAGCCCATTCCCATTTGGAAAAGGCCAATGGCAATGCCACCTACAATATTGATTATTATAATCAATATCCCTGCGATGGCATCCCCCCTTACAAACTTGCTGGCACCATCCATGGAGCCAAAGAAATCTGCCTCTCTCTGCAGGTTTCGTCTTTTATCTCTCGCCTCAGCCTCACTGATTAAGCCTGAGTTAAAATCTGCATCGATACTCATCTGCTTTCCGGGCATTGCATCAAGGGTGAATCTCGCCGAAACCTCGGCTACCCGGCCTGAACCACTGGTAATAACCACAAACTGAATAATGGTGATAATAATAAAGACAATAAAACCAACAATATAGTTATTGCCCGCCACAAAGGTGCCAAAGGAGTGAATAACTTCTCCCGCCTGGGCCTGTCCCAAAATCAAGCGGGACGAGGAAATATTCAAGGCCAGCCTGTAAAGGGTTGTTACCAGAAGCAGGGCAGGAAAAATTGAAAACTGCAAAGGCTCAGTGGTAAACATAGTAATCATCAGAATTATCATGGCTAAGCTGATGCTTATTACCAAAAATATATCAATTAAAAAGGGTGGTATCGGCACAATAATTATCAACAAAATGCCTATTACCATGCCTGCTACTATTAAATCTGTGAATTTTTTCAAATTAGTAAGTATAGCTGTCAGACCCATTAATATCCTCCTGATCCTAAAAACCCCAACCGGTTAATCAATACTGCCTCGTTTTAATTTTGTAAACCATAGCCAGAACCTCAGCTACTGTCTGATAAAGCTCAACAGGTATCTCACTGCCAACCTCCACCTGCTTGAAAAGTAGCCTGGCCAAAGGAGGATTCTCTATTATAGGGATATTATAATTTGCAGCCACTTCCTTGACCCGAAGGGCAATATCCCCGGCTCCTTTGGCTAAAACCACAGGGGCCTTGCTAATTCCTTCCTCATATTTCAAAGCAACAGCATAATGAATAGGGTTGGTAAGAACTACTGTGGCCTTTGGTACCTCTTCACTAATCCTGTTCATTGCAATCTCTCTTTGCCGTTTCCTGAGCCACCCCTTTATCTGAGGATCTCCTTCGGAGTTTTTGTACTCATCCTTGACTTCCTGCATTGACATTTTCATTTTTTTATTAAAGGAATATTTTTGATAATAAAAATCAATCATTGCTAAAACCAAAAATACCATCCCGCCTGAAAAGGCAATTACCAGCAGAACTGAAACAATTTCCAGTATCTCCAGCTGAGGATTTTTAAAATATATCATCAGCATTTCCGGAATATACTTAATTGCTACTACATAACTGACTATGCCTACAACAAGTATCTTCAGTATGCTCTTCACCATTTCAACCAAGCTGTCCACACTCAAAAGTTTTTTAATGCCCTCAATAGGATTCATTCTTTCAAATTTAGGTGCGACCGCATCGGAGGATATAAAAAAACCTGTTTGCAAAACATTGGCAATAAATCCCATAGCCATAATAAATAATATCAGCGGAACAACTAAGGTCACAACCTCAAGCAGGCTATTGACCATAACTGTGTACATCTGGTCATCCGGAAGATTAAAGGAAAAGCAGTTGCTGAAATACCAAGACAAATATCCCCCCATGCTTACTACTGTTTCATTGCTGTACATAAAGAAAAAAAGCACTGCAGCCATTAGAACTAAAGCTGCAGAAAGGTCCTTGCTTTTTGCCACCTGCCCCTTTTTCTTTGCATCCTGAAGCTTCCGGGGAGTGGGTTGTTCGGTTTTTTCCTGACTGCTCTCAGCCAACCTGAACCAACCCCTTTAAAATCGTATATAAATCCTTTTCCATCTGTCTGAATAAGGACTGGAAAACCACTCCCATTAAAGGTAAAAGAATGGCGAGAGTAAGGATACCCACTCCGATTTTAATAGTAAAGCCCATCATAAAGATATTCATTTGAGGCGCAATTCTGCCCAATAAACCCAAGCATATGTCGACAATCAGCACTACTGCTATAATAGGCGCACTTATTTGTACTGCCATAGTAATCATTTTTGAGAAGGATTTTATCAATAGACTCATACTGACACCACTAAAAACTGCGGTATTAAGAGGTACCATTTCAAAGCTTTTAGCCAGTCCTGTCAGAACCATATGATGCCCATCCAAAGTAAAAAACAAGACTATCCCGGACATGTACAGAAATCTGGCGGTAAGTGTTGTTTGACCCAATGTCTGGTCATAAAATGATGCCATCAGAAAGCCTATATGCAAATCAAAAATCTGTCCAACCATACTGAAAATCTGTAGAATATAACTGCAAACCAAACCGGAAAGAAGTCCTACTGCCGCCTCTCTCAAAACCATAAGGACATAGAGCAAAAGACTTACCTCAGTGGTTGGAAATTGAAAACTGATAATAGGAAGTAAAACCAAAGAAATAATCAATGACATACCTGCTTTGACCTGTACAGGCACATTATTGCCGCCAAATATGGGAAATATAACAATAAATGAGGTTATTCTGGCAAAAACCATAAAAAAAACTGCAACCAATTCGAAGTTTAACATTGGCTATACCTCTGACTTTACAGCTGTATTAAGGTCTGTGAAGGACTATAATAATCCTAACTTGAAATTTAGCAACTATACTAAACCTATATCTTCTGTCACTTTGTCAGTTCCGGGAGCTTGCTGAAAATTTCTGTGGTAAAGCCCACCATTACATTGATAATCCAAGGCGCTAAAACTACCATCAGTAAGATGACCACTATCAGCTTGGGAATAAAGCTTAAGGACTGCTCCTGTATCTGGGTTGTTGCCTGGAAAATGCTGACAATAAGACCCACCAGCATACCACCGGTCAATATAGGTACTGCAACTATAAGAACCATCATCATTGCATCTCTAATAGTCTGTAAAACAAAGGAATCTGTCATTGTTGCATCTCCAAAGAATAGATAGCCGATTTTTTAATCGGCCTAAAAAACAGCAAAACTTACCTCAAAAGCTCTCCACCAGGGATTTTACTACCAGATACCAGCCATCCACCATAACAAACAGCAGTAGCTTGAAGGGCAGAGAAATCATGACCGGCGGTAGCATAAACATACCCATTGACATCAAAGTACTTGCCACCACCATATCAACAACCAAAAAGGGTACATATAGCATGAACCCCATTTGAAAAGCTGTTTTAAGTTCACTAATCATAAATGCTGGGGACAGCAAAGTCAGGGGAACGTCCTCAGGACTGTTGGGACGCTTTTCCTTTGAAATACTGTAGAATAAGGACAGGTCTTTTTCCCGGGTCTGTTTAAGCATAAATACTCTTAAGGGCTTGTACGCTTCATCCATTGCCTTTTCCTGGCTGATCTGGTTAGCTATATATGGCTTTAATGCATTTTCATTAATCTGATTATAGGTAGGCGCCATAACAAACATCGTCAGAAACAACGCTAACCCAACCAGTACTTGGTTGGGAGGTGTCATTGCCACACCGATAGCTCCCCTCAACAGAGAAAGAACTACAATAATTCTGGTAAAGCTTGTCACCATTAAAATAAATGCCGGTGCCAAGGCAATCAGACTCAATAAAACAAGCAATCTTAAGCTGTCTACCACTTCACCCGGTGAGTCTGCTGTATTCACACTCAGATTGACCCCGGGTAAGGGTTCAGCATTTGCTGCTGTAACCGTCAATAACAAGATGCTAACCATCAATACCAAATATAATATCCGCTTCATCCTTATGCTCCTACACTTAGCCTTTTTTCGGTTGCAGCTGTATATTGCCGCTAATTTATAAAAAGATAATTAATAATTACGAAAATCTATTTTCCTTTCCTATTCTTTAATGAGTTAACAAAATCTTTTATTTTATTCAATAACGACTGCCACTCAATTTCCTTAAGTTCAGGCTGCTCGATAATATCCGGCAACCGATCCAGCTCCTTGATTAAGGAAGAATTATTTTCTGAATGGCTGAGGAGAATATACTTACCATCAATCTCTACCAAGCTTATTGCAGTCTTTGGTCCCAAAGGCAACTGCTCCACAACTCTCATTCTTCGTCTTCCGCCATTTGCCCAAACTCGTCTGCCCAGGCCATATTTTATGAAAAAATAGGCCAAAGCTGCAACTATCGGCAAAATAATTATTGTTCTAATTAGAGCTATCAGTATTTCTTTGTCCACTATTGCTTACCTCTAAAGTTTCCTTGCCTTTTATATTATAAATACTCTCTATTCTGACGCCAAAATTGTTTCCTATAATTACCAGACCACCGGTTCCCATTTTTTGGTCGTTTATAAGTATTCTTGCATTCTCTCCTGCAGCCTGGTCCAGCTCAATTACAGAGCCCTCCGTAAGCTTTATGATATCTTTTATTTTCATTGTTGCCTGACCAAGCTCCGCCGTGATAAGAACTTGAACCTCATTGAGATAATTCAATCCCACCTTTAAGTTCTTAGCCGGAACATGAGCATCAAAGGAGGGAAATTCAACTTTTTTGACCTCATCAGGGGCGGACATCTTTTTTAAAAACTCCTGAATATCCTCTTGTCTTAGCAAGGGGTGCACCTCCGGAATCTACTGAATAAGAAAATCGACAAACAGTACTCTTTCAATCTTTCCATGCTCCAGTTCCTTGTTAATACTGCTCATTATCTCTTTTTTCAGCTTTTCCTCCTGCTCCACCGACCAAACATCATTAACAGTTTTACTTCTCAATACCCTTAATACCACATCATGTAAATTAGGAATCTTCTCTTCGATTTCCTTGGTCAATTCCTCGTCCTGCTTATGCTCCATTACAATTTTTACCCGCAGATATCTACCGCCACTCTCATCTGCCAAATTAACCAGTTGTTCCCCCAGATCCTTGGTCACATAGACTGCCGGAGGCTCTGGCTTCAATTTGGGCATAACACCGGGAATCCCTATAAAATAAAGAATCGCCCCGGCAAGTACTGCCAAAAAAATTACAGCCCCAAGTACAATTAATAATATCAACAACAATTTGGATGATTTTTTAGGCTTTTCTAACACCTCGATATCTTCATCTTTTTCTTTTGCCACTTCTTATTATACCTGCCTTTCATTTCGGGAGTATCCTATCTAACAAAGATAGGATACTCCTGAAAATATACCCTATCTCTTCAATTGAATCAATTCTTCCAGCAGACTGTCGGACACAGTTATTATTCTGGCATTGGCTTGATATCCACGCTGGGTTGTAATCATATTGGTAAATTCCTCACTGAGATCAGTATTGGACATTTCCAAATAACCTGATTCAATGGTTCCCACGCCGGTAGAGCCGGGAATCATTCCTTCAGAAACTACTCCGGTAATTGCCTCATCGTATGAGTATAGATTTCCACCCATCTTTTTCAAACCCTCCGGGTTGGGGAAGGTATACAGGACTATATTTATTCCCTCAATTGCCTCGCCTGTTGTTGAACTTCCTGTTATTGCACCATTGGGAGAAATATTCAGGGTTGCCAGAGGCTCTTCCCCTAAATTTATCGGACCCCCATCGCCCTGAAGAATATAGCCCGAGGAATTTACTACATTGCCTATGGAATCAACAAAGAAGGAACCATCCCTAGTATAAAAGCTGTTTATTCCCTCCGCATCGCTAACCAAGAAAAATCCGGTACCCTGAATAGCCATGTCCAAGGACCTTCCGGTCATCTGCAGAGGGCCCTGCTCCATCTTGGCTCCAATGCTACCTACAGCACTTCCGGTGCCTGCCTGCATTGGGTTGCGGCCTGCACCGCCGCTTCTCAAGAGCTGGTTAAGAGAATCCTGAAAATTGGTTCTTGATGCCTTAAAGCCCATGGTATTAACGTTAGATATGTTGTTTGACAGGGTGTCCATGCGAACCTGATGGTTTTTTAAGCCGGAAACACCTGAAAACAAGGATCTTAGCATATATATTAACCTCCATTAAATTTGTTATTTATTGACTTATAACCTATAAATATTCAAATCTTCGATACTCTATCTCCCTCTGTCATTCGGGAGATAATCAGCCTCCTAGCGGACCGGCTGCATACTTACAATAACTGCACTGTCAATATTGGTAAAAATATGCTCCTGCATATCCTTCCCTTCCATAGCTGTAATTATTGTCTTGTTTCTAATACTGGCAACCAAGGCAATATCTCCGTATATTACTAAGGATTCTCTGGAACCCTTGGAAGCAGCCTTGTTAACAGCATCTTCAATCTTTAACATATCTTGACTGTTAAGAGTAACATTTCTTTCCAGTAGTCTCTTTTCCGCATGAGCAGATATTTTAAGGGTTTCTCCCTTACCCAGCTCAGCCGATAGTATATTGCCAAAAGATATTCCGGATGAAATTTTCTTTCCTTTGTCACCCTCTCCTACATTAACGCCCTTGCTTACAGGTCTTGATCCGGGAGTAGTCCGAGGCATATTCAAAGGATATGTCAACTTCTTCACCTCCAAAATTTATCTAACTTCGGTAATAGCTGATATATCATAGGCCTGACCGGCTACATATATCTTTAGCAAGCTGTTTTCCAACCCGACCTTTTCAACAGTCCCGTTTAACAGTTGCTGCTCGACAAGAATTGAAACCTCTCTGCCAATCATGCTTGCTGCCTGCAAAAGATTCTGTCCGACAAAGGATGCTGATCCGGGAGTATCCTGAGCTTTTACAGAAATAACCTCCGAAAGGGGGTAGCTAACGCTATCAATATACACAACCACCTTGCCGTTATCCAGTCCTGCACTGGCAACAATTCCTTCGATAGGTTCTTTATTTAGAGGTTTAACTGTAATCTTCTTTCCTATCAAATCCATTGCCTGGCTGTATTGAGTGTTTTTATCCAAGGCTGTCAAGCTTTGCAAGGAATTAAATTGGGCCATAGTATTAACAAATTCCTCATTGCTTTGCGGTTCCATAGGATTTTGATTTTGCAGCTGCTTGACCATCAGATTGAGAAAATCATCTCTGTCCAGTTCCTTTTTAGGAATCCTGCTTTTACTGGGCATCGAATAATCAATGGCTGCCTTGACTGTCTCCACTGCCATCCCAGACCTCCTTTAGATCAACATATCTACTGATTCCCTGGTCCCTTGACCATAAGACTCTCCTAGACCGCTCATTTGGTTGAACATCCCGGCAGAGCTTTCAGAAAGAAACCCCTTATTGTCCTGGTTACCTTTAAAGCTTTGCCATTTCTGCCCCTGCTGTTGCTGTCCCCAAGAAGCAGTGGCATTGCCAAGATTTACATTGAATTGAGCCAAATTGTCTTTTAACTGAGACAGGGAGCTTTCGATAGCATCCTTGACCATTCCGCTGGCGGTATGAAAATGGGCACTTAATTCACCATTTACATAAGAAAGCTTTATTCTTATTTCACCCAGACTTTGAGGCTCCAGATTCAGCCTTATTACAGTTACCTTCTCTCTATCATTGCCCATTTCCTGAACAGCACTAAGAATCTGAGGTACTACAACTGTAGGAAATTTTTTGGGGGTAAGATTAGAAAAACTGGTTGTAGCCTGAATAACTGCCTCTTGCTGTCCCACCTTGCCGATATTACCTGCATTGAGCCCTTTTTCAGCAGCGCCTGATTCGGTCTGGCCTTCAAAACCGGGATCTATGCTTTCTGCCCTGACAACAATGTCCTGCTGATTATTACCGTCCGACATACCTTCCGGGTTCTTTGTCTGAGGATTACCCTTGATTTCTAAAGAATTTCCGGAAACTGCCGGCGGAAAGGTTTTTTCAATACCACCTGTGACCTCAGCTTTTGCCATAAAAATGCTTTTGTTAGACTCAATAATGGCTGATTTGTCGTCCTTCTGACCTGATGCCGGCACTCCTTGCTCTTTTCCCGGCTCCGACGATTGCACCTGAACTAATTCTACCCCTACAGGCTTTATTGTCCGAGTTAAAATATCCTCTGATCCAACACCAAAATTAGACAAATCAGAAGCTTTAACTGCTGGGTGTGCAGAAGATTGATTCTGTCCGGGGTTGGCAATATTATCCTCGGCAGATACTGACATACCCTGTTTAAAAAGTATAACAGGCATAGAGATATCCTCCGACCTCAAACCAAGCTGAGGCGCTTCAGAGACTGTTGAAACTATTGTCTGCAAAGGAACCTGATTCTGTCCAGGGTTGGCAACCTTGTCTTTAGAATTTGCCAACTTGGCTTCACCTGTTAGTAATCCCTGTGGCAAATCATTAATGACCTTCTGTTCAATATCACAGGGAATAATGTCCTTTGAAGATGTTGACTGGGTGTAAAGACCTGCAAGAAAAGGCTCTGCAACTCTTGCTCCGGACAAAGAAATCATCCCACTGACAAATTCCTTATTGTCAGTTACCGGAACCTCTGCTTGGAGCAATTCATCAATCAGATTTTCTGCCTTACCCTCTGAACCGTTCTCTCCTGAGATAAAAGAATAGTTTCCAATCCCCGGAATAACCAAATCAGACACTCCTAAGACATAGCTGTTATCAGATGAAATTTGACCTTCTGTTAAAAGAATGTCCTCTTCTGACAACAATTCATTGGGCAGATTCTGGTTTACTAAAGGCAAAATTTGCTGACTCTCTCCGGACTGAACCAGGGCTGTCATTAAAACGGCAAGAAAATCTCCCCCTGCTTCACTGCCCTCCCTGGTCAAAGCTTCTGAACGTATCCCCAGGGAAACATCCGCATTAACTATTCCTTCTGTTATCATTTTTTCACCTCCCTTCATAAGCTAATTATCTATCCGTTCAATGGCTAATTATATCCTCTTTCTGTTAGCCAATACGGTGCACTGGTCATCCAAAACCTTTTCCTCCTGCTTACTCAGCTTGTCCAAATGCTTTTCATGAAGATTTTCCTTAAGCTTTTGCAGAATCATTCGGTCCTTGCGAGCCTCAATCATTTCATCCCTTTTCTTCTTAAGTGCCAGCTGTTTGTTCTCCAATATCTTCTCTTCTCTGAATTCAGAATCCTTCAGATGATCAAGATAAAGGCTGCCTGCCATAAGACAGCTTACTGAGATATGTTTATGTTCATTTTTCATTACCTGATCTACACAGCCTTTTATATTCTGCAAAATACCAAGCTGATTATGATAATCTCTCTGGGCCTCAGCCTGAGCTAAAATAGCATCCTCTTCATTTTCCATACGTATTTTTAAAACCGGCTCCAATCTAAAGGAAAATTTCATCAGATTTCCATCCTTCCCTTACCTGTCAGCCATTAACAATTGACTTGATTTGCTCCACAGTATCCTCAAAATCCACACCCTGATCCATCTTCTGCCTCAAGAAATCAGTTATCCTTTGGTTGCAATCAATAGCATCATCAATCTTTGGATTGGTACCTTTTACATAGGCCCCGATATTAATCAAATCCTCTGATTGCTTGTATATTGCCATTTTTTCTTTCACTTCCATAGCTATTTGAAAATGCTCCGGAGTAACAAGCTCCGGCATAAGTCGGCTTACACTTTCCATTACATCGATAGCGGGATAATGAGTTTTGGCAGCCAAATCTCTAGTTAAAACTATATGTCCATCAAGAATACCTCTCACTGCATCAGCAATGGGGTCATTCATATCATCAGCCTCCACCAGAACAGTATAAAATGCAGTTATAGAACCCTTGATTCCCATTCCCGAACGCTCCAGAAGTCTGGGCAACAGGGCAAAAACCGACGGAGTATAGCCTCTGGTAGCAGGGGGCTCTCCAACTGTGAGACCAACCTCTCTCTGGGCCATGGCAAATCTTGTCACTGAGTCCATCATCAGCATCACATCTTTTCCCTGGTCTCGGAAATATTCAGCGATAGCACTGGCTACAAAAGGTGCCTTCAGCCTGACTAATGCAGGCTGATCTGAGGTAGCTACTACCAGCACAGACTTAGCAAGCCCCTCAGGGCCAAGGTCCTTTTCGATAAATTCCCGAACCTCACGGCCACGCTCACCAACCAAGGCTATTACATTAATATCTGCACTGCAGTATCGGGCTATCATCCCCAGCAAGGTGCTTTTACCGACCCCGCTTCCTGCAAAGATACCAATTCTCTGGCCCTTACCACAGGTCAATATGCCATCAATAGCCCTAACCCCGGTGGGCAGAACATCCTCAATCATCTTTCTGGTCAATGGATTTGGCGGATCATTATCAACTGACATTTCCTCGCCTATGTGCCAATGATCTTCCTCTCTGTCCATGGGAATACCTACACCGTCTAAAATCCTACCCAGCAAATGAGGACCGACCCTTATAGACAAAGACTTGCCCTGAGGAATTACAATACATCCGGGTGAAATTCCCCTTAGCTCCCCCAAAGGCATAAGCAAAGATGACTGCTCATGGAAGCCAACCACCTCAGACTCTACCGGCAAAGGCTCTCCCGGCACCAATATATTACAGGTCTCGCCGATACTGGGAGAAATTCCTTTGACCTCCACCGTAAGTCCTATAACCCTTGTTACCTGACCTTCTGAGGAAAGAAGCTTGGATTGCCTGACCCTTTCTTTCCATTTCTCCATGTTGATGTTCACAGAAATCAATAACTGCTGCCCCCTAAGTCCTTATCCCCAAATTGTCAATCAGAGTCTGCCAGCGCGTCTTTAACTGGGCATCCACTTTGCCATACTCTGTCTCCACAATACAGCCTCCCGGGGCTATTTCCTTGTCGGCAACAATGTGTAGCTCACCCTTTGGTGACAACTCCCTCAATAATTCCCCTTTTCTTTCCTCAAAAAATCCAACCTCATAGGGATTGACAAAAAGAACAACCTGCTCCCGCTCTTTTAATAAATCTATAGAATCTCTAGCCAAGTCCACCACAATCTGGGGATCCAGCTTAAGCTTAAAATTCAAAACCTTTTCCGCAATCTCAACCGACAGCTCCAGAACATCCTTCTCCAATGATTCCAGCATCTGTTTGCGAATTTTTTCCGACTGGTCCAGAACAGACCTAGCCTCATCTCTTATAGCAACGGCATCTGCTTCAGCATTGTCCAAAGCATCCTTTTTACCTTCCTCAAAAGACCTTTCATAGGCTTCCCTGCCTATTCTTTCCGCCTCAACCAGTGCCTCCCGATTGGTATTCTCTTTATGCTTTTCTGCTTCCTCCAAGGCACTGGCTATTATCACCTCAGCCTTATTTTTAGCCTCTTCCAGTAGCTGCCGCACATCTTTTTCCGATGCCGGCGCATCTGAATGACCAGATTTTTGCATTGAACGACCATCAAAGCTGTGCCTTATCTCCAGCAGAGTGGAATCCACATTATTTCCAAAGCCTTTAAGTATTTTAGATGATAAGTGCATCTTCGCCACCTCTGGCAACTATTATCTCGCCGGACTCATCAAGTCTGCGGATTACCTGGACTATTTTCTGCTGAGCTTCCTCTACATCCTTCAGGCGGACAGGGCCCATAAATTGTATTTCCTCCCGGAGCATGTCTGCTGCTCGTTTGGACATGTTTTTGTAAATTCTTTCAGCCACCTCTTCATTGCTACCTCTCATGGCCTTGCCCAGGTCCTTCTGGTCAACCTCCCTCAATACTCGCTGGATTGCCACATCATGAAGGGAGATAATATCCTCAAAGACAAACATCAGCTTGCGGATTTCTCCTGCGAGTTCAGGATCATTGGCCTCCAGCTCCTCCAAAATAGTCTTTTCTGTAGCACGATCGACTCTGTTAAGAATATTAACCAGAGCCTTAGTACCCCCTGCCTGCTGCTCATGGTGAGGAATAATCATCGAGACCTTTTTCTCCAGGACTCTTTCGATTTCTTTGATAACATCGGGAGATATTCTGTCGATAATTGCCACTCTTCTTGAAACATCCGCCTGTAACTCCGGAGGCAGTGAAGCAAGGATTGTTGACGCCTGCTCCGGATGAAGATAGGTAAGAATAAGGGCCATAGTCTGAGGATGCTCGTCCTTGATAAAATTCAATAGATGCTTGGGTTCCGTTTTTCTTAGAGAGCTGAAGGGAACATTTTGCATATTTACGGCAACCTTATCAAGAATCTCCATAGCCTTGGACTGACCTACGGTTTTTTCCAACAAATCCTTAGCGTAATCAAAGCCGCCTCTCATCAGAAAATCTCTGGCTTGAAGAAGCTGGGAAAACTCATCAATTACACTGTCCTGGATTTCCTGAGATATGTTTTCAAGAAGTGATATTTCACTGGTTATTTTTTCTATTTCTTCATCTGAAAAGTCATTTTTCAGAACCACCGAGGACAAATCTGCCCCCAGGGCAATAAGGATGACCGCTGATTTTTGGATTCCGGTTAGCTTAACTGACATATTATATGCACTACTCCTTCATCCATATCTTCAGTACCTCTGATACCTCTACCGGATTTAGCTGAGCTGCATCCCTGATCTTGTCCTTCTTGGTCACTACTCTGACAGGATCTTCTGCATCCATGTCCAGCTCATTGCCGGATGCAGATGGGATATTTGCCTGCCTCTGGGCCAGTCTGACCTGCTGAATTGCCTTGTCCTTTTTCCTTTTTCTCATATAAAGCAACAAAGCAAGCAGCAAAAATACTCCAAAACCGATGGCTGCATACCTGGCATATAAAAGCTTCTGTTCCTCCAGAGCACTGGTACGAGACATTTCATCACCAATGGCCTTTATTTCCGTATCATCAAAGGCCATACTGGAAACATTTATCTGATCTCCTCGATCAACCTGATAACCAATAGCCGTAGCAATCACGTCATTAATTTGGTCAATCTGAGCCTGAGAATAATTGCCATTTAATACAACCGATGCAGAAAGCTTGCGAACAGAACCAAGAGATTTGACTACATTCTCTTGTCTTACCGGTACTTGATAATTTGTGGTGGTTTCCTCCCGCAGATAGCTTGAACCGGCTTCAGTTCCTGCTTGGGAGGGAATTGTTCCACC
>JAAXTT010000013.1:0-4971 GCA_013336365.1 Peptococcaceae bacterium | reverse complement strand
GTTCCACCCGGTAGATTTGTATCGGTACCGGGAACACCACCGACTCCTCCCGGTCCAACCCCTTCCTCCCGAAGGGTATTTTCACTTAGTACCTCCCCGGGCTGATGAGTGGTTGAGGTGTATTGGGTTTTGTCAAAATCAAGATCTGCGGTAACCATAGCTACCGCTTTCCCGGTTCCCAATATTTTCTTAAGCATATTCTGAATTCTGGTTTCCAGTTCTTTTTCAAAGGCTCTTCTCATTTCTAAGTGCTCAAGGGCTACCATAGTCATGGAGGAATCATCATCCCCCAGCCTTAATCCATCTGTCAGGGAATTACCCTCCATATCAATTATGCTGATATTTTCATTTTTCAGTCCTTGTACACTGCCTGCTACCAGCTCTACAATACCCTTGACATTCTCGGGGGAAATTTTGGAGGTGGATTTAAGCTTTATAGCGATTGAGGCCGAAGGCTCTGTCTGCTCATTTAAAAACAAGCTTTCCTTTGGCAAAACCAAATGCACCCTAGCCTGTTCGACAGCATCAATCTGGGTAATAGTCCTTCTCAGTTCTTCTTGTAAGGCCCTTTGATATCCTACCTGCTGCTCAAACTCGGTAACCCCGAACTTGGTTTGGTCAAAAAGCTCAAATCCTATGCCACTGCTGTACAAAGTTCCACTGCTGGCCAAATTAATCCTGGTTTCGTAAACAAGCTTTTCAGGCACCTCGATAGTTTTCCCTGCATCAGCAACTCGATAGGGAATATTTTGCTTTTTTAATTCCTCAGTTATTTTTCCTGCATCCTTAGGGTCCAATCCGGTAAAAAGCTGGGCATAGGGGGTAGAAAAAAGCATCTGTCCCAAAATCGCCAAAGCAATCAGGACAGCTATAATTCCTGCAACAGCCAATGTTTTTATTGAACGGCTCGATTCACGCCACCAAGTGCCCACTCTTGTCAACCATTCTTTATAATTCAAATATTAACACCAACCCTGAAATTTACATTGCGCATATTGACCACTCTATACCTGCATTCTAGATAGCTCTTGGTAGGCCTCAATAGCCTTGTTCTTAACCTCTACTGCCAGCTGCATCATTATTTTAGCCTCACCCATGGCGATGGTAACCTGATGGATATCCTGGATATCACCAACCAGAAAACCCTTAATCATCTCATCCGCCTTCACCTGGGAATCATTAACTTTTTGAATAGCATTGGACAATACCTGACCAAAGGAGTCGGCATTGGAATCTTGACTATTGTCGGTTCCTAAAGTAGCTTGAAGCATATTACCCTTTATGGGTATAATATTCATAATCAAATCTCCTCTTTATTCTTAGATTCCCCGACCTATCTCCAAAGCCTTAATAGCCATATTTTTCGCCGCATTAAAGGCAGTGGCACTTGCATCATAAGCCCTGGTTGCCGAAATCATATTAACCATTTCATTGGCAATATTTATATTAGGATACGCCACATAGCCGTTTTCATCAGCCAAGGTATTTTCGGGCTCATAGACAATCCTAGGTTCGGCAGAATCCTGCAAAACCTTGGGAACCTGTACACCCATCCCCATATAGTGTTCCTTTCCCGGCACTGAGGAGGCCTTCAAAAACTCAGAAAAAACCGGCACTTGCCTGCGATAAGGTTGAAGCTCAGAATCTCCCGGCCTCCCCGCAGTATGCTGGTTTACTATGTTATTTGATATTAAATCCAGCCAAAGTCTGTTTGCTGTCATACCGGAAGCACTGATTGCAAAAGAATTGAACAACGGCAATTATTTTACCTCCCTTTTATAACATAACCAAGAATACTGAATTTCCCATTAAGCGCTTCAGTGCTGAAATCGTTTAAAATGGTATTGGCGGCAAGATTAACCATCTCTTCGTCAATATCTACATTGTTTTGATTGTAAACCATTGTGGTAGTCTTTTCCTGAATTGTCAGAGGAGTAATTTTTTGTATATTGACAGCCCCGCCAATATGCCTGGAGTTGCTGGTCAGAAGCATTGGTGTCTTGTGTCCTATTGCCCTTTTAAGTTGGTCGGCAAAAGAAACAGTAGATTTTTTAAATCCCGGAGTGTTGATATTGGCCACATTGTTGGCAATGACTCTTTGATTGAGTGCCGTAGCATCCAGCTGCTTGCTAAGTGCAGCTATCACCTGGCTGTTAAACATTTCCAATACCTCAATACCTCCAAAACTCATCAATAACTACCCAAATATGTATATTTGACAAAACTTTTCTCATTCCTTCATCGCCTAACCTAATCAAGGATTTTTTTTAGGTTATTTTACAACAAAAAGACCATTAAAAAATCCCGTTAAGTGGGATTTTTTTAATGGTCTTTTTGAATATTTTTAAATATATTTATCCACCACTATTCCTACCAGATGCTTAAGATATGCTACCATTTCCAGTACGTTTTTAGCCGGAATTTCCTTTAGAACCCGATCATTGCTGGTATCAACTATTTTAACCTGATACTCACCGCTACCCTCGTGAAGAGTAAACCGTAGCTCTGTATTATAGCTCTCCATGGTTTTATTAAGTAAATCAACGCTGTCATTCAAAACCTTGGGGTCTATAGTCCTTTCCTTTTCCACAAATTCCCTGGGAGAATCGATGTTGCTTCCCACGTCTTTGCTATTTGCCCTGTCAGTTTGCTTATCTCCCTTTACCGGCAAGGCTGGAGTAGCTAAACCTACTCTTTCCAACTTCATTACCTAACCCCCCATATTTCAAATACCCTTAACCCTTGTCATCCAGAAAAAGACTTCCCGGACCACTTCCCTTTTTTCTTGTTCCATAAGCCCCAATAGCCTGTTTACCAAAATGAACCCTGTCCAGCTTGTGCTTGAGAACTGACAGCTCTCTCTCAAACTCTTCCCTCTGCTGATCATCTGTTTTTTTGAGCAATTCCAGCTTAAGGCGGTACTGTTTATTTTCTCCCGGCATTCCTTCCTTCAAGGTGCAGTTATTCTTTTCCAGCTCTGTCATTTCCTGCTCAACAGCATTTATTATGTTGATTATTTCCTGCCTGTCCCCCAACCTTAACAGAGCTGTCTCATAATCGACTGCTAAATCAAGACCCTCTAAAGCCTCGGTTATTTCCACCATTTTATCCAGCAGTCTGTTCTTTTCCTGCCAACAATCCCTATATCTGTCAGAGCTGTTGCCCATTATTCATCAATCCCCTAAAGAAGCCTTTTTCATAGCCTGCTGCCAGGTGTCACGAAAGCCCTCAGCCATCTCCAGCATTTCCCTGATTATTTCCCGGTCTTTTTTCGCATTGGCCTCCATCAGCCGTCTATACATGTAATCATATAATGATTCGAGATTTTTTGACAGTTCATTATTCTCATCCAAAGACCCATTCAAATAAAGTACAATTTCCTGAGCTCTGACCAAGTTGTTATGGGTAGTGGTGATATCATTTTTTTCCAAACTGAACATACTTTGCTTAATGTTTTTTACCAATCCGTTATAGAGCATCATGGCCAATTCTTCCGGAGTGGCAGTATGAACTGCATTTTGCTGATACTGGGCATAAGGATTTCCAATTGCCATATATTAACACCTCATTTATGAATTAGTACTGGACCCCATTTGCTGGGATAGCCAGGCGCTTTGGTTATTCATTAGGTTTACTGCCTTTTCCATAGCAGTAAATTGCTTGTAATAACGCTCTTCAATAATGCTCATTCGCTCAGTCAAGGCCACTAAATCCTCATTGTACCGATATATCTTTTTACCAAGAGAACTTTGGTCATAGGTTGAGGTGGAATACTCGTAGCCGGCCTTCTCAACTATTCCCGTCATAGAACTATTTATTGCCTCATAAAGATCCTTGGCAATGCCGGGATTGTCCTCGTCATCATTGACAAAAATCTTCATTACCCCGTCCGGGTCTGCCTCTATTGCCTTCTTTAGATCCTCGCCGTTATTTTTCAAGGTCAGCTTGCCCTTTTCTTGGTATGAACCGGTAATTATGCCAATAGAAGCAAGACTGTTATGGGTAACCGCCCTACCTTCAACAATCGTTCCGGAAATGCCCTCTAAAACACTGCCCATTATTTCTCTCATTCTGGAAACAGTAGATGTAAGTAGCTGGTCATTTCTCAAAAGTCCACCCTTGGCCTTTTCTTCCCAGAGAGCCTGTTGGCTTTCACTAAGCTCTTCTCGCTGGCTGTCTGTAAGAGGCAGATAATCCCGATCCCTTTTCTCAGACAGTTCTTTATTAACTAAATCAATTGTGCTGTTGTATTTTTCCACAAAGGACTTTATCGTATTGTAGACCGAGTCACTGTCCCTGGCTATTGTGATGGTGCTTGAGGCACCTCCACCCTGTTTAAGATTCATGGTAATACCACCTACCGAAACACTGTTGGTGGCACTGGTGAGATTCGCCATGTCCCCAAAGGAATATAGGGCATCCTGACCGGAAACCCTTGTGTCTGTTGCTAATAAAAGCTTAAGCTTGCCACTGCCATTTCCTGCGGCATCAGACAAAAACTCATCTGCATCATTGGTGACCTTTACACCATAATCAGCTCCTGTGCTTTTACTGGTAAGGATAAATCTATTGCTGGAGGAATCATAGTTGGCAAATATGCCTAGCTCGGCATCATTTATTTCCTGAACCAGAGAAATGATTGTCATATTCTCCGTATCAATGGAAAATGCTTTGGAGAGAGGCGAGCCATCATCATTTTTACCTTCCAGAGTGAAGTTTATTGTGCCGGTAAGGCCCAGCTGCTGGGCAAGAGTCTTTACTGTGCCGTCAGCATTTTTCTCCTCAGCTAACGCACTCTGACTGCCCTTGGTTACTCCCTGAGCAAGTTGGTTTACAGTGACCCCGTACGAACCGGGGGTTGCTGCAGAGCCTGCGGAAGCTGTCAATGCATCTTCATTGGAAGAAATTGATTTATTTACTGAATAGGTAGCCTGTAATCGCATATCGGAAGAACTGTCCCGGAGAGAACGA
>JAAXTT010000077.1 GCA_013336365.1 Peptococcaceae bacterium | reverse complement strand
AAGACAGTCTGACTGATAAGGTAGGTATTTTTAGAAATGGTTCTGATTTGCAACAGGCGGTCATCAACCTGAAAGAGCTCCTTGTCAGGTCAAAAGATATCCAATTAAAGAGCCGTACCGGAATAAGTCCTGAGCTTACCCTTGCCCTAAGAATGCCTGGCATGATTCGTTTAGCCTTATGTATTTCCCAGGGTGCCTTAATGAGAACCGAGAGTCGAGGCAGTCACGCCAGGGAAGACTATCCCAAGCGAGATGATGTTAATTGGTTGAAGCGAACACTTGCTTATTGGAAAAAAGACTCAGAGCTACCCTACCTTGATTATGAGCCGGTAAATATCACTGAATTGCCCCCCGGAGATCGAGGTTATGGTGAATCTGCAGAGACCGGTCAATAAATAGTAAGGAGATAAAAATGAACAAGAAAATAAAACAAAGACGATTCAGCATTTTTAGATATAATCCACAAACCCCTGAGGTTAAGCCCTTTATGCAGGAATACTTCCTGGATGACTTGGCAGGAATGACTATCTTTGTTGCACTTAACAACATTCGCGAAACCCAGGACCCTTCTCTTAACTTTGACTTTGTTTGCAGAGCGGCTATTTGTGGCTCCTGTGCAATGCTTATCAACGGAAAGCCTCGTTTGGCCTGCAAAACATTGACCAGCGACCTGAAGGGCGATATTGTTTTAATGCCATTGCCTGTATTTAAGCTATTGGGTGACTTATCCGTTGATACGGGATCTTGGTTCAGGGAAATCACAATAAAAACTCAAGCCTGGATTCACACAGAAAGTACATTTAACCCGGAGTTAACTGAGCTGCCAATGGAGAATTCCTTGGCAAATGAAATTTATGAAGCAGAAAGGTGTATAGAGTGCGGTTGCTGTATTGCAGGCTGTGTAACCGCCAATCTCAGGGAGAATTTTTTGGGAGCCGCCGGAGTAAACAAGGTTGCCAGATTTATTATTGATCCCAGAGATCGAAGAGAAACCCGGGACTATTTTGAGATTATCGGGTCTGATGATGGAACCTTTGGCTGTATGTCTTTAATGGCTTGTGAGGATAATTGCCCGATGGAACTGCCCCTGCAAAAACAATTATCCTTTGTTCGAAGAAAAATGCTTTTCCACGGCCTTGGCAAAAGCTAAGCCTGTAAATTTTATCAAATAACAGGATTAGCCATCTTTATGTTGAATATATAGCATTCAAAGGTGGTGAATAAATGATGCTGATTGTTATTGGCTGCGGAACCTGCAGCGGTAAGTACCAGGTAATATCAACCAGTTTTGATGAGCCCCTTTGTCCTGGTTGCGGCACACCAATACCTGACAAAATGAAAGCTGCAGTAAAAACATTAATCGAGGAATCAAAAAATCGACCAAACTGGAAAATGATGATTGATTTGGGCAATATGTTTAACGTTGATCTTACAATCAAATCAAAAAATTAATAGCAATACCGAATATAACTTGTGCAACCAACAAGAGCCTGTCAAGGAACAAAAGATACAATTCCTGAACAGGCTCCTTTATAAACTATTATAACTGAGGGGATGTTCTCAACCCCTGCAATTCCATTCTGGCATCTTGTATTTCTTTGTTTACGACTTCAATCCTCATCTCTATATCTTGCAAAATCTCATCTGCATAATCTCTTGCACCTTGCTTGATTTCCTGGGCAACCATTTCTGCTCTCTCAATTATTTCCTCGGATTTTTTTCTTGCCAGTCGTGTAATCTCATTTTCATCAACCTGTCTTTCCATTTCCTTCTGCACATCTTCAAGAAGTTTTCCGGCTTCCTTCTTGGTATCGGACATTACCTTTTCCCGCTCTTGTATAATCCATTTGGCCTGGCGAATTTCTTCAGGTAAAGTTGTTCTTATTCTGTCCATCATATCCAATACCAGTTCTTCATCCACCATTACCTTCCTGGTCATCGGAACCTTGAAGCCTGTTTCAATAATCTCTTCCATTTCATTCAAGGCATTAAGTAACTCCACAATTTATACCTCCCACATAATCTAAAGAGATTTATATTTTTCCTTCAATCTTTCCTCCACCAAGGGAGGGACCAATTCCTTTACACAGCCCCCAAATCTGGCTATCTCTTTAACCGCACTGGAACTAATAAATGAAAACTCTGCATTGGTCATTAAAAAAACTGTTTCAACTGAAGGAATCAGTTTTTTATTGGTCAGAGCCATCATAAATTCATTTTCAAAGTCAGATATTGCCCTTAGGCCTCTTATAATTGCATTAGCCCCATTTTTTTTAGCAAAATCCACCGTAAGTCCGTCAAAGGAAACTACTTTAACATTTTTATATCCCGAAAGCATTTCAACAAGCATTTCTTCTCTTTCCTCAACTGAAAAAGCGGGTTTTTTATTCTCATTTTTGGATACTGAAACGATAACCTGATCAAAAAGAATTGCTGCCCGGTCAATAATATCCAAATGTCCATTAGTTAAAGGGTCAAAACTACCCGGATATAAGCCTACTCGCAATGATAATCTCCAACTTTCAATTTACATATTATCAGCCTTCATCCTTGAATTGAAGTAAAAAATGACAACAGGGTATCTCCGTACCTTCTCTGATCTGCCAACCTAAAACCCATTATCTCCAAGGGAAGACAAACTCTCTTACTGCTTTCTGCTACTATAATACCATCGATGGAAAGCAGTTCCAACTCAAAAATCATAGAAATCACAGAAACTTCAAATTCCTTATCGTATGGAGGGTCCAAGAAAATAAAATCAAACTTTCTACCTGACAGACCAGGCAAAACTCTGGCTACATCTCCGACATGAACATCAGCCTTGTCAACAAGCTTTGAATTCCTAAGGTTTTCAGTAATAACCTTAACAGCTCTGGGGTCTTTTTCTATAAAGCAGACCCTTTTTGCACCTCTGCTAAGAGCTTCAATTCCAATATTTCCGGTACCGGCAAATAGGTCCAGAACCTTTGATTCAGGTACTATATTTCCCAAAATATTAAAAAGTGCTTCCTTCACTCTGTCCGAGGTTGGTCTGCCATCCCATCCCGAAGGAACTTTTAATTTCATTTTTTTAGCGCACCCAGCTATAATGCGCAACTTTTCATATCCTTCCGATAATAGCATTTTCCAGCCTTCATTATAACATAAAGAAAATTCAATTTCAAAAATACCCTCCACTGTAACATTACAGGTTTTCCTCCAACAAGGCAGTAAGTTTTAGCCTATTTATTTCTTCCGCCAAAAACCTGTGCTCCGGATTGCCAAGCTCTAAGTCCTTTTCGATAAGATTTTTGGCGTCTTTGGTCGCATAAACCAAAGCATTGACATCTTTGAGAGGATTGGCCACCTTAAAGGGATGGGAACCCCATTGCCTACTACTGAAAAAGTCACCTGGACCCCTTAATTCCAAATCCTTTTCCGCCAATATAAATCCATCATCAGTGCTGCACAAAGCTTGCAGCCTTGATAAGGCTAAGGATTCCTTTTCTTCTGAGACTAAATAGCATCTTGAGTTTTTGTCACTTCTTCCTACTCTGCCACGAAGTTGATGAAGCTGGGCTATGCCAAATCGATGGGCATCTGTTATGATCATAACAGATGCATTTGGCACATCCAATCCCACCTCTATTACAGTAGTGCTTATCAGCACATCAATCAAACCTTGTCTGAAGCTCAACATGATTTCGTCTTTTTCAGAGTTTTTCATTCTTCCATGTAAAATCGATATTCTACAATCCTTGAGAATACCTGATTCAAGATTCATTTTAATTTTTACTACAGACTGTAACTCTGTCTTCTCTGAGTCTTCTACCAGTGGGCAAACTATGTAGCCTTGGCCTCCTGCTGCTATCTCTTTTCTCAGAACCTGATAAGCCAAATCAATCTGAGAAGGATCCAATAATTCTGTATCAACACTTTTCCTTCCCGGTGGAAGCTCAGTTATTGTACAAATATCCAGGTCCCCATAAAGAGTCATTGCCAAGGTTCCCGGTATTGGAGTTGCTGACATTATTAACAGGTCCGGATTATCCCCCTTTTCCCTCAGCATGGCTCTGTGCTTAACCCCAAAGCGGTGCTGCTCATCAATAACCACCAGGGCAAGTTTCTTGAACTCAACCTCCTTTTGAATTAAGGCATGTGTTCCGACGATAATATCAGCCTTACCCTCTTTTATTTCATTCAGCAACAGCGGCTTTTCATTTTTTTTAATTCCCCCGGTAAGCAGGGTAATTCTGACTCCCAAAGGTTCAAGATATTTTTTTAAGGAATAATAATGCTGTACTGCTAATATTTCAGTAGGGATCATGAGGGCGGCCTGATAGGATTGGCCGACTGCTTTGAGCATTGCCAAAATGCTTATAACCGTTTTCCCTGAACCAACATCTCCCTGAAGAAGCACATTCATGGCCGAGCTACTCACCATATAACTATGGATTTGGTCCCAAACAGCTTCTTGACTTGAGGTTAGCCTAAAAGGAAGGCTGTCGAGAAGCGTACTTTCAAGTATCCCGATTTCTGAATAGGTGTGGTTCTTGGGAAGAACCCGTGATTTTGCCTTAATCTGTTCAATAATAATCTGATGCAAAAAAAGCTCTTCGAAAACAAATCGTCTTCTGGCCATTTTCAATTCCTTCAAGGAGCTTGGAAAATGCATATTATTCAGAGCAACCCTGATTTCCGGCAGCAAATACCTTTTCAATATTTCCTCCGGTAAATACTCGGCTATCTTTATTGCCTCTTTGTTAAGGGCATCTTTAATTGTTTTTCTTACCAGCTGTTGGCTCAAACCCTCAGTCAAGGAATAAATCGGCATAATTCCCACCTTGGACAATAAATTTCCTTCATCTGCAAAGTGATAATCCTTGACTTGGATTTGATTTTCCTTGTAAATTTTTTTTAATCTTCCGGTTATTAATACCTCTTTTCCGATTGGAAAATTTCTTGCAATATACGGCTGATTATACCAAACCCCAACGAACCCTGAAAAACCGTCATCAAAATAAACCCTGGTTATTTTCAAGCCAAGTCGCAGTCGTTTTTCTTCAATTGACAAAACCTTGCCAATTACAAATACCTGTTCTCCATCATTATAATACTCTGCAGCTTTTGTCTCAGTACGATCTTCAAATTCTCTTGGGAAATAATGTAGTAACTCCTCAAGAGAGTCTATTCCTACCCTTCTAAAGAGCTCTGCTCTCTTGGGACCTATATTGTCAATACTTTGTAGACCTGCACACCAAATATCATTATTGCTCAATTTTCCTCATCCTCAGAAAAACCTTTAAAATATTTTCATTACTACTTTACTGCCCATACTGGCAATAATCAATATTTTTCCCCAAAGTGCTGATTCTATTATATTTTTTTTATAAACATATAATCATAACCAATACTTGCAAGATTACATCTTTTTTGATAAGATATTTAAGGTAGTTCCCAAAGGAGGTGTAACAATGGCAAGAAGATGCGCCATCTGCGATAAAGGTGTACAAATTGGAATGCAGGTCAGCCACTCTCATATCCGCAACAAGAGAACCTGGATGCCTAATTTGCAAAGAGTAAGAGCATTGGTTGAAGGCTCCCCTAGGAGAATTATGGTTTGCACACGTTGTCTTAGAAGTGGCAAAGTTCAAAGGTCTGTATAAAAACAGGTTATTTTTATATACTACAGCAAAAAAACGGCTCAAGGCCGTTTTTTTTATTTTAATCAGTTATTTACCAATTCCGGTTATTCTCTCCAAGGCTCTAATGGTATTCTCTCTTGATCCAAAGGCAGTCAATCTTAAATAGCCTTCACCACTGGCTCCAAACCCAGCTCCCGGTGTCCCGATAACATTTGCCTCTCGCATGAGTCTGTCAAAAAACTCCCAGGAGCCTAAATTATCAGGTGTTTTCAACCAAATATATGGGGCATTTATTCCTCCATAAACCTTATATCCGGCATTTTTCAAGCCTTCCCTTATAATTCTGGCATTTTCCATATAATAATCAATCAGTTCTTTAACCTGGGTTTTTCCCTGCTCCGAATAAACTGCTGCTGCTGCACATTGTACCGGATATGAAACACCATTAAATTTGGTAGTTTGTCTTCTCAGCCACAAAGGATTTAAGGGATGTCCCTGTCCCTTGGAATCATATGCCTTGACTTCCTTGGGCACAACTGTATATGCACATCTTGTTCCGGTAAAGCCTGCTGTTTTGGAAAAGCTTCTGAATTCTACTGCAACCTCCTTGGCACCTTCTACCTCGTATATACTATGGGGTACTCCTTCTTCCCTTATGTACGCTTCATAGGCCGAGTCAAAAAGTATTATGGATTTATTCTTTTTAGCATAGTCTACCCATTTTGCCAGCTCATCCTTTGAAAGGGTGACCCCGGTGGGATTGTTGGGAAAACATAAATAAATAAGGTCAACTCTGTCTTTAGGTAATTCTGGCTTCATATCATTGGCTTCACTACAGGGAAGATAAACTATGCTTTGAAATTTGCCTCCCTGAAATATTCCTGAACGTCCTGCCATTACATTGCTGTCCACATAAACAGGATATACCGGGTCAGTTACTGCAATTATATTACCCAGATCAAATATCTCCTGAAAATTTGCTGTATCAGATTTTGCCCCATCACTGATAAAAACCTCATCGACCGCAAGATTTATCCCACGACTTTTATAGTCATTTTCAATTATAATCTCAGAAAGAAAGCTATATCCCTGTTCAGGACCATATCCCCTAAAGGTGTTGTCACTGCCCATTTCCTCCACTGCGGCTCTCATAGCATCCACAACTGCAACAGGCAATGCTCTGGTAACATCACCAATTCCCAAACGTATTATGTCCGCTTGGGGATTTTCCTCTTTGTATTC
>JAAXTT010000198.1 GCA_013336365.1 Peptococcaceae bacterium | reverse complement strand
CTGGAGAAGCACCCCCTTGACTAAAGAATCAGCTAAGGTTTTTACTTTGAAAAGAGCGCCAAACCTTCTGGCTATGCATAAAGACACAATTGATTAACGTGAAACATCATGTGTTCCAAAGAGGGATTTTATATATAGGATTGGCTAGTAATTATGATATAATCAAGGACTAAATATTGGATTTCTGCTGGCATTTTATTGAAAATGGAGAAAACTCGATGACCATAAGGACCACCCTGAGAATTATTGTAGTTATGCTGCTGATATTTTCCGTATTAAGCACAGTTTTTGTGCTTGTTCGCCTTAATGCCATGGAAATGGATGGGGCAGTAATCAATTATGCAGGAATTGTAAGGGGTGCCACCCAGAGAGTGGTCAAGCTGGAAATCGCCGGGCAGCCAAATGATGAATTGATAAACAGGTTGGACATGATTATTGATGGTTTGCTTAAGGGCAATTCGGCTCTGGGTCTGCCAAAGGCCACAGACGGTAAATTTATTGTGGAAATTACAGGGGTTAAGAGTGAATGGCTATCTCTGAAAGAGACAATAAAAGAGGCCAGAAGCAGCGGCAATTTCGAGAAACTGGTTATAGAGAGCGAAACCTACTTTGTAACTACCAATAAGACAGTTGAATCGGCGGAAATAGTTGCTGAAGAAAAAATCACCTCCATGAAAGGAATTCAGGGTATTTTATTCACCCTCAATATATTGCTGCTGGTTTTGATTTGGTTTTTTAGTTCAACCAGAATTTTGAATCCTTTGATGCAGTTGATTAAAAAAATTGAAACCTTGGATTCCTCAAAAAATATTTCGTCAAAGTTTATTGACCGAAGAGATGAGTTGGGTGATCTTTCCCGAGCATTTCAAAAGGGCATCGAGGACATCAAGCGTTTAAAGTTTGCTGTGGACGGGGCCGGAGACGGGATTTGGGACTGGAATATTGCAACCGGAGAAATGTTGTTTTCCAAGCTGTATATGGAGATGCTTGGCTATGAGGAGAATGAATTGCCTTCGCATGTAAACACCTGGATTGAAAGTGTTTATCCGGAGGATTTCCCCGGAGTGAACAGCAGACTACAGGCGTATTTTGCCGGAAGGATTCCTGATTATGAGGTGGAGCTACGCCTGCTGTGTAAGGATGGAAGCTACAAGTGGATTCTTTGTCGGGGAACGGTTTTCGAAAAAGACAAGGAAAATAATCCTCTCCGCATGATCGGAATTCACAGCGATATAACCAAGCGCAAGGAAAATGAATATGCACTTATGGAGGCAAGAGAAGTAGCTCAAAAGGCAAGTATGTCCAAAAGTGAGTTTTTATCCAATATGAGTCACGAAATCCGGACTCCAATCAATGCAATTGTTGGTTTTACTGAGTTGGCCTTTAAAACCGGACTTACCTATCAGCAGGAAGGCTATTTAAATAAAATAAAGGAATCATCTCAGATATTGCTGGGGATAATTGGCAGCATTCTGGATATCTCAAAGCTTGAGGCTGAAAAGGTAACTCTGGAGACCAGACCCTTCAATTTTGAGGAGATGCTGCAGAGTGTTACAAATCAGACCAGCGATATCTGCCAGGCAAAAGGCCTCGAGCTTCTTATCTCTATAGGGGAGGATGTACCGGTATATTTTATCGGGGACTCACTTAGGCTGGGTCAGGTGTTGACAAATTTGATTGGAAATGCAGTGAAATTTACAGAGCAAGGCAGAGTGATTGTTGAGGTTAAATTGCTTAGCAGGACCGGGACAAAAAGCTTGGTCCAGTTCTCTATAATCGATACGGGAATAGGCTTGACTGAAAATCAGATAGCAGAGCTGTTTCAGCCCTTTAATCAGGCAGAGACCTCTACTACCCGAAAATATGGTGGAACCGGTCTGGGCCTTGCTATATCAAGAAAACTGGCAAGGCTGATGGGAGGAGATATTTGGGCTGAAAGTGAACCGGGGAAGGGCAGCATATTTAATTTCACGGCAACCCTAAAGACGGCAGAAGATGAGAGCCCCAAAATATGTGATGACAACCTTTATATATGTGGCATGAAGGTGCTGGTGGTTGACAACTCAACTGACAGCCAGGAAATTATGAAGAGTATGCTGATAAGCATGTTTTTTGAGGTAACAACCTGCTCCGGTGGAGAAGATGCGATCAAGATTATAAAAGACTCCAAGGAGGAAAGTACTTTTGAGCTGATTGTTATGGATTGGCTGATGCCCGGAATGGATGGCATAGAGACTTCGAAGCTGATCAGAGAGCTTTTCCCTCCTAAAAAAGGACCGGCAATAATAATGCTTACCGCTCACAACAGCCAGGAAATGCTGGCAGAAGCAAACGCACTGGAATTGGATGCAGTGCTATATAAGCCGGTGCTTCCTTCCCTAATGCTTAATACTATCAGACAGATTTTTGGCAGGGAAAGTGGAGAAAAGGCTGAGATGCCTTCAAAGAAGAGGCTGGAAGAGAATTATGCAAAGCATTTGTATGGAAAAAGAATTTTGCTGGTAGAGGATAACAAAATCAATCAAGAGGTAGCTAAAAAGATTCTTTCCCATGGGGGCATGTCGGTGGTTATTGCCA
>JAAXTT010000076.1 GCA_013336365.1 Peptococcaceae bacterium | reverse complement strand
TCATAAGTAATCACCTTTGCAACATTATAATCAACAACTCAATAATATTATAACTACCAATTGCATAATTAACAATTGGTAGTTATAATATTGGCTTTACTGGTTCTTCTCTGAAAGATGCTTCATAAGTGTCTCGTGGTATTCCTCTAAAACCTGAGCAGTTGTGATAATGGAGCTGTTTATCATGACATTCAGAATATCTCCGAAATTATTGTTACCAGACTCCTTTAATTCATTAAGCCTTCTGTTTGATTCTTCAGAAACAGAAGCGCTTATCCTGACATAAGCTTCCTTGAAATCGAATTTCATATATTTGCACCCCCTTTAAGATCATATTATCACAAAAGAATTCTCCAGATTGATAGCGAATTCCTGTAATTGATTGGATAAGTCCGGTCTGGCTTGATTTTCAAAATAGTCAATCTAAGCTTACTCTCGGTCGGAAAATCTGGTGGAAGCATGAGCCGCATCGCAGAAGGGTGTATTTCTTGATTTTCCGCAGCGACAAAGAGTCAGTTGGTCTCTCAGCTCATAGGTGAAGCCATCAGAGGATTCTACCGGAATTTTTCCCTTGACAGTTATGGGGCCACTGACCTTTTTTTCCGGATCCTGGAGAATTTCTATAGAGGGCTCGTGATTCCATGGGATTTCCTGTCCGTTCTTATCTGTAATGATAAATCTTCCGGAAGGGCATTCGGTTGCAGCAATAACCGCCTCCTCTCTATACAGGGGGTTGTCAGAGGATTTTGTCAATCCCCAAATATCTCCTGTGTTTCTGTGGCAAAATCTTGCGTAAGCGCATCTGCCATCATCCAAGAGAGTCAACTCCGGTCCTCTCACAGTGTCCACGACTCTATCCATATATTTTTCTCTGGAGGCAGTTTCTGTTCCATCAAAGTTTATTTTTTCATGATTTCCATCGCAAAAAGGGGGATTTTGGGACTTGCCGCATCTGCATAGGCTATATACCTCTCTCTGAGGCAGTTCGCGGCCATTTTTCAGCTCATATCCCTTGCCTTTTGGCAGGATAATTTTTTCTGACAAAGGAACATTTCCTTTTACAATATAGGGCCCATTTTTGATTATTTTGATTGACCGCATCTTCATAGTGTCAGCCACCTTTGCATTAGCATTTTTCAATAGAAGTATTATATTCCTTTTTCGATAGAAATTGTACTAATATAAAATTAATCTAAAAAAGTATTTTTATATTGACAAGGAGGTTTTTGCGACCTATGATATAAATCATATCGCAATACTAATGTATGTAATATAGTATGATTTATGCATATAAATTTAAAGAGGTGGTTGTTTGATGGTTAAAATTGCCGATAATATTACTGATCTAATAGGCAGAACTCCCTTACTTAGACTTAATAACATTGCAAAAGGCCTTGAGGCAGAAATTATTGTTAAGCTGGAGTACCTCAACCCAGGAGGCAGTATAAAGGACCGGATAAGCTATAACATGATAGCTGACGCTGAGAAAAAGGGTATATTAAGCAAGGAAAGTGTGATTATTGAACCAACCAGTGGAAATACGGGAGTAGGACTGGCAATGGTTGCTGCAGCTAAAGGCTATAGACTGATATTAACCATGCCGGATACCTTTAGTGTTGAGCGAAGAAAGCTATTAAAGGGTTATGGTGCTGAGCTGGTTCTGACTCCCGGAATCGAGGGAATGAAGGGTGCAATAAAGAAGGCTGAGGAATTAGCTGCTCGAATGCCAAATTCCTTTGTTCCCCAGCAATTTAAAAATCCTGCCAATCCTGCAATTCATCGGCAAACCACAGCAGAAGAAATTTGGCAGGATACTGATGGAAGAGTTGACATAATTGTCAGTGGTGTTGGTACCGGAGGCACTATAACCGGGGTAGGAGAGGTAATAAAAAAACGCAATCCCGATTCAAAGATAATTGCTGTAGAGCCTTATAGCTCACCGGTTATTTCCGGTGGTCAGCCCGGCTCTCATAAAATACAAGGTATTGGTGCAGGCTTTATCCCGGAGGTCCTTAATCTCGAAATATTGGATGAGGTCTTTCAGGTAAAGAATGAGGATGCTATTGGTACAAGCATAAGGCTGGCCAAGGAAGAAGGAATTTTGGTGGGAATTTCATCCGGAGCTGCGGCCTTTGCAGCTTTGGAAATAGCAAAAAGACCGGAAAACAAAGGTAAGATGATTGTTGTAATATTGCCGGATACAGGAGAAAGATATTTGAGTACTGATCTTTTTCAAGAATAAAGATAGCTATTAATATTTAAGTTGAATATAAGGAGGTTTTTATTTTGAGTGATAAGGTCCCGGGTTTTGAAACTCTTGCTCTCCATTCAGGCCAGAGCCCTGACCCAACTACAGGTTCAAGGGCAGTGCCGATTTATCAGACAGCATCCTATGTTTTTAAGGATGCTGAACATGCAGAAAGGCTTTTTGCTTTGGAGGAAGCAGGTAATATATACACCAGACTAATGAACCCTACTACGGATGTGCTGGAAAAAAGGGTGGCGGCTCTGGAAAATGGCATTGCTGCTCTGGCAACCTCTTCCGGTCAGGCTGCAGAGTTTTTGGCTATTGTAAACATAGCGGGGGCAGGGGATGAAATTGTGTCCGCCAATAGTTTGTACGGGGGTACTTACAATTTATTCAACGCCACTTTACGCAGATTTGGAATTGATGTTAGGTTTGTAGACCCGGTTGATCCGGAAAATTTCAGGAAGGCCATTACTTCCCGGACCAAGGCAATTTATGCGGAATCCAGCGGCAATCCAAAGCTCGATATTGTTGATTTCAGAGCAATAGGGAATATTGCTCATCAGGCAGGCATCCCCTTTATTGTTGATAACACTGTGCCCAGTCCTTATATATGTAAGCCTTTGGAGCATGGAGCAGATATAGTTATCCACTCTGCAACAAAATTTATCGGCGGTCATGGCACAAGTATTGGCGGAATTATCGTTGATGGTGGAAAATTCAACTGGGCCAATGGTAATTTCCCGCAATTTACAGAGCCGGATCCTACATACAATGGAGTTATTTATACAGAAGCCTTCGGTGCTGCCGCCTATATTGCAAAAGCCAGAGTACAGCTACTGAGAGATCTGGGACCTGCTTTAAGTCCCTTTAATGCCTTTTTGCTTCTACAGGGCTTGGAAACTTTGCCCTTGAGAATGGAAAGACATAGTCAGAATGCTTTGGCTGTGGCAAATTTTCTTAAAGATCATCCCAAGGTATCCTGGGTTAATTATCCCGGTTTAGTGGATGGTGAATATCACCATCTGGCCAAGCGCTACTACAATAATGGATTTGGCGCAATTTTAACCTTTGGGGTAAAAGGAGGACAAAAAGAGGCAAAGAAATTTATTAATTCCTTGGAAATTTTTTCTTTGTTGGCTAATATAGGGGATGCCAAGTCATTGGTAATCCATCCTGCCTCTACTACCCATCAGCAGCTGTCGGTGGAGGAAAGACTGAAAACCGGGGTTACAGAGGATATGATCAGGCTTTCTGTAGGAATTGAAACTATAGAAGATTTGATTGGGGATTTGGACCAAGCATTGACCAAAGCTTAAGACAAATTATTTTAATGGTATTTTTGTGGATTAATTCAGCCCGGCGAAGACAAATCTTTTTCGCCGGGCCCTTAATTCCCGGAGCATAAATAAGCAGATAAAATCTATGCTTTCTCCCACAAAATATTACCTTTTGCCATGTAAGCTGTCCTCCTTTAAAGACGCACCATAGAATATGGAAGCCTCCCCAAAACGATTTTTAATCAAATCGCAGGTTTTTACTATCTGGATCTGTTTTTCCTTGTAACCAAAAAGATCACCTTGTTCAAATTCTTTTTTGACAAGCTTGGATAAAGCCAGGCCTACCAATCTGACAGGGCGGGCTTCCTGCCAGTTGATTTCAAGAAGGGTGCAGGCGGCTCGGCTAACCTCATCAGGCAAATCGCTATGGGAGGCTAAGCTGGTTGAGTGCCCAAAAAATGAGAGCTCAGAATCACGGAGAGTTAGAAATACCACTTTTCCCACATAGCCTTGCTGTCTTGCTCGGCGACAAACCATCTGGGACAGCTCATTGATAACCAGCTTAATCTTCTCAAAGCCAAGGAGGTCTCGAGGCATTGTTCTCTGCTTGCCAATGCTTTTGGCGCTTTTTAGAGAGTCTGGAGCAACAGGACTGCTATCAAGGCCCTGGGCATACAGCCACATAAGCTCACCATTTTTACCCCACCTCTGCTTTAAAATTTCTACAGGGAAGCTGGCCAGCTCTCCGATGGTGTGGATATTAAAATATCTCAGATGTTTTTGGTATCGGGGACCTATGCCAAAAAGTCTTCTTACCGGCTTTGGGTAAAAAACCCGCCGGTAGTCCTCAATTGTTTCCAGATATGAAATGCCATTTGGTTTCTTTAGCTCAGCAGCCATCTTGGCAATCAGTTTGTTAGGTCCTATTCCGATGCTACAGCATACCCCGATTTCCTGACGGATTCTATTCTGAAGCTTCCGGGCAATCTCTGGAGGAGTGCCAAACAAGCCGGTTATTCCTGATAATTGAATAAAGGCCTCATCAATGCTGAAGGGCTCTACCAGGTCAGTAAAATCCTTCATTATTTTCATGATACGACAAGAGTAATCAAGGTACAGAGAGAAGTGGGGTTCGAAAAATATAGCATTGGGACAAAGAGCTTTAGCCTCCCAGAGATTCATTCCCGTTTTAACTCCTGAGGCCTTGGCGGGATAAGATGCAGCAAGAACAATTCCGATTCTTTTTTCGGAATTGCCGGCCACAATAACCTTTTTCCCCTCAAGGGCTGGGTTTTCGGCAATGTGGCAGCTACTGTAAAAGCTATTCATATCTGCCAGGGCAACAACCTTTTTCATCAAAATATCCTCCTATAATTACAAGAACACATGTTCTATTGATTGTAACGGTTCCCCGGGGATAGTGCAATAGCAAAAATTTTTCTATAAAATCTAATAAAAAGACAAGGCCTCCCATAACTCTGGGAAGCCTTGTCTTTTTATGGTCAGACTGTCCGAAAAGTACAACCCGCAAAAGCACAACATAGCGTATAATATTTGTATAGGATAAAATCGAATACGCTATATTGGGAGGGCAGTTATGGGATACATATGTGGAGAAGACCGTATCCAGCAGCAACTTTTTCCGGCAACTCTGGAAGAGTTAATTGACCCGAATAACCCTGTGCGAGTCATTGATGCCTTTGTCGACCATTTAAATATGGCCGAATTAGGATTTACACATGCTAAACCAGCCAGCACCGGCAGACCTCCCTACGATCCCAATGTTTTACTCAAGCTCTATATTTACGGGTATTTTAACCGCATCCGTTCCAGCCGAAAACTAATGATCGAATGCGGACGCAATATTGAACTCTTTTATCTGCTAAACCGCCTCACTCCTGATTTCCGTACCATCTCCGACTTTCGCAAAGACAACGCCACCGCACTCAAACAAGTCTTCAAAGCATTTGTCAAAGTATGCATTGATCTTAAATTATATGAGCGGGAACTAATTGCCATAGACGGTTCCAAATTTCGGGCTGTAAATGGCCGAAAGAAAATGTATAACGAAGAAATATTGATAAAAAAACTGGCACGTATTGAAGAAAATATAAGCAACTATTTAAACAGTCTAGATCAGGCCGATAAGGATGATTTGGATCCCTCCCGCTATACTCCCGTTGAGATTAAACAAAAACTTGCAGAACTGGCACAACGCAAAGATACTTATGAAGCTTATCTACGCGAACTCAAAGAAACAGGTGAAACCCAAAAGCTGACTACAGACCCTGAGGCCAGAATGATGAAAACCAAGGATGGTTTCACCTGCTGTTACAATGTCCAAACTGCAGTAGATCGGAACAGTCACTTAATTGCCGAATATGAAGTAACCAACTCCCGAAACGATTACAACGCATTAACCCAAATGGCCCAAAAAGCCAAGGAAACTTTAGGCGTCGAGACCATCCATGTTGCCGGCGATAAAGGATATGATGACCGACAGGAGATTGAACAATGTGTTTTGAACGGCATCATACCTCATGTTGGTTATAAAAACGATTCGAAAGAGCGCTTGGTGCTTTTGGACTATGAGGAAGCCGATATTACACAGCAAGAGCGCATATCAACCAATCCTGAGGATATTCAGCGTTGTCTTAAAGCCGGAATCTTACCGCAATGCTATGAGCATTCTATTTTAGATATCGAAGTGCAGGAACAGAATCAGCTCAGTTGTTTTATCCGTCATGATGACCATAACGTTACCTGTCCGATGGGCAATGTTCTCACCAGAGTTCAAACCCTCAAGGATGGCAGCGCCCGATATCAAAACCGCCAGGCTTGCCGGCAATGTACCAACCGCTGTACTTCCGGAAAAAGTTACAAGGTTGTAAAATTTGGCCCGGATACTGTATATGTGCCGGTTTTAATGTACGGCACCACGAATCATCCTCTTCAGCCCTATCCGTCTTCTGAAGTTCCCTATAATGCTTTCAATTTACTAAAGCGTTATACCAAAAAGAAGGTTATCATACATATTCGCAACGACATTCCCACCCAGAAACTGCGACTATGCTTGTCAGAACATCCCTTTGGTACAGTGAAATGGTATCATGGCGCTCACTATCTGTTATGTAAAGGAATAAAGAAAGCCACCGGTGAACTGGGGCTTAGTTTTCTTGCGTTCAATTTGAGGCGAGCGATCAATATGGTAGGCGTTCAAGGCTTAGTGGAGGCAATGAGGGGGTAAGCTTTCCCTCTTACTGTCTTTTTTTATGTGCAAAAAGCATTTTCGACAGGAAAAATTCCCGCCAGAAATGCTGAAAACCCGCGTAAATAGCGAGTTTTCGGACAAATTATGGTGCGGTAGGTGGGACTTGAA
>JAAXTT010000197.1 GCA_013336365.1 Peptococcaceae bacterium | reverse complement strand
ATTTGACCGCCCCAAATTGGCAGCATTTTTTATTTTGGCAAAGACAATATTAGCACACTAGATATAAGACACAGCTGTAAGCGAGATTCTGTTTTTCAAGCAATCATCTATCTAAGGAAATAAATCCTTTCCCTTACGGGATGCCCCTACCCGCAGGTAAACCTGCCTATTTGGGTTGCACGCTAGCGGAGTTTACCCTTGCACTCACCGGTTACCCGGTGACCTAGTTTCTGTGGCACTTTATAGCTACTAAAGGCTGAACCAAAGGCTCAGTCTCCTTGGCTGTCGTCAGGTCGCCCTGCCCTGATTTGCATCAGGCGCATTTTTATACCCAAAAGGTATGCGTGTCTCGACTTTCCTCTGCCTCCTCATGGAAAGCAGCGATTGCTCGCCGTACTTAAAATCATGGTGTGCATACTATATTATACAGATAACCTTAGGAATTTTCAATTGGGGCAACAAATTCTTTGCTTACCGGTTGACCCTTGTCCCCTAAAAATCCAACTGAACTGCCGTTATATTCAACATTCACTACACCCGGATTGCCAAGTCTAAGACTGATTTTTTCGGTCCCCTTGAACTCCTTGGCTTCTCCGGCATAAACTGTCCCCTGGAAGGTCTGGACACCATCTACCTCTACACTAATCCAGCTCTTTTGTTCAACAACATTTAAAACAACCCTTACCCCTTTTCCCTGGGTCAATACCGGGTTGTCCTTGCCCCCGGTCTGTTCTTCTGCAATAATACCTGTATTGTCATTCAAATTGGCTCCCGGAACAATTTCCGAATCCTGGTTGCCCATGCCAATAGGATTATAAACAATATAGGCAATCAGAGCAATTGCAACAAGTCCCACCATGAAATTTCTTCTGATCGATCTTTCAGTCTTGACCGGCCCTGCTGATATCTGCTCACTGTCTGTTATGGGAACAGGATATCTCTGGTCAAATTCCTTCAGAATAATCCGATGATCCAACCCAAGAAAGCTTGCATAATTTCTCAGGAATCCTCGGGCATAAACCCGGCCGGGGAGCAATTCATAGTTTTCATTTTCTAGAGCATCGAGATATTTTTTTCTGATATTTGTTTGTTCCTCAATAGCTTCCAAAGACAGGCCCTTTGTTTCTCTGGCTTCCTTGAGAACATTTCCGATATTCATCAGCAATAACCTCCACCTACCTTTTCTTAATCAAAAAGACCGTTTAAATAGCTGTAAATTCTTTCGACAGCTAGATCTATATCAGTAGCATCAACTGAGAGGTCATATTCTGTGCTGGGTTCACCAGGGTACTTGTACAAAGGGTCGTAATACTTCTTCAGCAAAATCTCAACTGCCATTGCCATCCTTCCAGCCTCAATAAGCTGGTTTATGTTTTCCACCTCTTTTTTCCCAAGGTATCTGGCAAGAGCCTTTGTAGCATCAATAAGCTGAGTTTTGTTTTCCTCATCCTCCAGCTCATTAACATATTCATCCAAAGAGCGATCGACTCTAACACTGACCGGGGCGTAAATCAATATCCTTATTCCCTGCCTCATGGAATTCATTATTAAATCAGGGACTATCAGTTTCCCTAATCTTTTGCTCTCACATTCCACCAAATAATAATTAAATGTCTTGTTATTCTGAAAATTTACATATATTTGTGCTTCGAAATTCTTTTGACTGGGTGATGGGGGAAGACCAACCTTACCATAAACTGAGCCACGATGAATTGCCAAAGACTCCAAATCTAAAACAGGCAATCCCCTCTCTGCTAACTTCTGTAAAATGATGGTTTTTCCTGCTCCGGTGAGACCATGTAAAACAACGGCCTTTTGAGACAACACTCCTTCAAAATAGGTGTTGACATGTCTTCGGTAGGCTTTATAGCCTCCGGTTATCCTGAAAACATTAAAATCCAACAAATCTAGGATGTTGGCCATTATCTTGCTGCGCAACCCGCCTCTCCAGCAATAGATTGCGATAGCCTGATTATTGTCGGCAAGCTGATAATATTTATTTACTATATTGACAATCTTTGGACCAACCAAATCCAGTCCCAATCTCTTTGCACTACCGGCACCAACCTGCTTGTATTCTGTGCCTACCCTTATTCTGTCCTCATTGTCCAGAATGCTTATATTGACAGCTCCAGGGATACTTCCTTCTAAAAACTCAGACTCAGACCGCACATCAACAAAAGTAATATCCTGCCTAATCAATGCGTCTTCAATACATATATTCTTAACCAAGTTAACATCTCCGATTTATTGCCTTGAAAAGCTATGCAAAAATACTTGATTTCTTCAAACTTAAAGCTATTTTATCATATTATCTATTGTTGCATATATATGTATTTGCCTTAGCCACTACAACCTAATCAAATACAAGGCTATGACAACAGAGCCGATAACCATGCGATATGCCACAAAAATAAAAAAACTGTTATTCACTAAAAAATTCAACAAAAATCTAATGGCAAAATACCCAACTACAGCAGAAACAGTAATTCCTCCAATAAATGGAATCGTGATGTCAGCCAAACCCAATTTACTGCCCTGCATAAGACTGGCACCTACAATAATGGGGGTTGATAGCAGAA
>JAAXTT010000196.1 GCA_013336365.1 Peptococcaceae bacterium | reverse complement strand
CTGGGCATCAGCAACGAGGACATAGAGCTGAAAAGAAGCAAGGCCGTCAGCAATATTGACAAAAGCTTTCGTTTTAGCAAATTGTATTCCCCCCCTCTATATTAATAATTTCAATTAAAATAAATTAAAAATAGAGAAAGAACACCTCCTTACTAATGGGCAAACCACATATCTAGTTAGATAAATATGTGGTTTGCAAGGATCAATACCTGATTGATTTATTAAATTTAAGTCTTACTAAAATTATAACAAATGCTATTAATTACACAAGTAAATAAATGGTTATTCCTGCTAATAATCAGACTATTCTATTAATATTTTTTATTTCAATCCTTCTCTAGATTGGATTACTGATTTTACGGTTTGGCAAAAAGGAGATAATAGCTGTAGTCAGCTCTTGTCTCATTATTGCTGCTGCCATAATTTATACTGACATTTTCAAAGACAAGTCTCAGCCGATAACCCTTATTTTCCACATTCAGGGTCATAGTCTCGGCAGGAAGAGCTTCCTTTGGTGCGGGCCCTATCCCGGAAAGGCCCTTGGCAAAATCGTAGAGACCGGTTCCTACCAGCTCAACACCCTGGGAATCCTCGACCCAAACCTTTACCTCCAGACCGGACAATCGCTGAACAAGCAGTTTGTAATTCCTTCCGCTGATTTGAAAATCAGTTATACGCCTTTCCTCTTTTATATCCATATAGGAATTGGTTTTGATAAGCATGTCGTAGTCATTTATAACCAGAGGCTTATCACTACTTAGGCTGGCATTGAAATAAAGTGCCTCAGGATTTATTGCCTCATATGCAGGCTCAAAACCAAAGGTGCTTTTCATTTTGCTTTCTGTTTTAAAATCTGCCGGTAACCAGGTAATATATTTTAAATATTTTCGCTGCTGAAGATAATTCAGAATACTTACTGACTCCAGCCTCAGCTCAAGAGGCACGTCAGACTTTGGGCTGATTTTGCCATTTTTTAAAATACCCTGGTCTTGAAGCATATTTTCCAGCCGTGATATCTGAGAATTACGGGAAACTGTAAAAGCATCCACCGGAGGCAAGACTGAAAATATAGCCATTCCGGCACCCAACAAAGCAATGATACTGTTTTTACTTACCGGTTTAAAGCTCAAATAAATCCCACAAATCAGGGAATACACTCCAAACAGAGTTAAATAATACCGAGCCTCAGTAACCCCATAAGCATTCAGCCTTAATATTACCGAAACAAGCTGCATTATCACCATCAAAATCAGAATTTTGGGAAACAGCTTGCGATAAAGGACAGAAATTTTATCCTCCAAACGGCTGGCCAGAACATAAACAATCAGGCCAATTGCCGAATAAGCCAAAATCATTGGACCCAGCTGACCGGAAGGCCATTTAAAGGTAATTCCGATTTTTACAAAATAGGCAAGCAATATTAAGCTATATATTGCAAATAGAGGTATCATTATATAGGAGATCAAGGTTTTCAATATCTTTGGGTAATCTGCACTATGCTTAGCATATTCCACATCCTCTTCTATATGGGAGTTGAAAAAAGGCAACAGGGATAGGTAATGAAGAGTAGCAAAAAATATCCAGATAATTGCCATCGAATATCCATAAGCATCCGGGTTTACTCTAAAGAGCAATTTATCAGTTGCTGCTATAATGCTACTGAAGCCCAGAGAAAGCACAGCCCCATATAATACAGAAATAAAGGCTGATTTAAAGTGAGTCAGGGCAATACTGTTAAAATCAACCTCACTCTTAAAGGAGGGTAGCCAGATAAACCCGCAAAACATAGCAAAAATAGCTACCAAGGTTCTGGTTATCACAGCAAAATCAATGCTGGGGACAGGCATTAGAATAAAGTAATAGCCTATGGTCAGAAGCACTGATACCAGATAGACAGCCCATCGCTTTTCTTGCCATTTTCCAAAACGTTCACAGCCGAATTGGCTGACTACCCCGATAAACGCACCAAGTAAAAAGGTAAACATCAGCTTTTGGATAGTCAGACTTGCTTCTGAATCCAAAGAAATCATATAGCAGGTATAGCCTGTTGCTAAGGCCAGGGATAGAACAGTTAAGGGAAAACGTGAAATTGCCTTGAGCAGTCCCTGGGCAGTTCGTTTTAAAACATTGAGAAAGCGACCCATTTAAATTCCTCCCTTCAATAATTCCTGATATTTCACTATCTTATGCCCAAATAAAGGTGAGAAGAGCGGCTACTGAGGTAAAAATAATGGCGATAACAACAGTGGTTTTAATAACCTTGGACTCAATTCCGATAGCATCAATGGTTGCTGCCGCATTTTGTAGCTTTGCCGGGGATATGACACTGGCCAAACCTCCGGCTATTGCTGTCCCTGCAGTAACCACCAAGGGGTCAAAGCTTAAAAGATTGGAGGTTATTTGATTGTACTTGGCAAAAAGAGCGATACTTGAGGCCTCACTGCCACTGACAAAGCCTCCCAGCAAGCCCAAATAGGATGCAGCAATAGGATATAATCCCTTAAACAAATCTGCAGAGCTCACAGCAAGAACTGAGATCATATTTTTACTGCCACTTAGCAGAGTAAATTTCTCCGAGTTGGCTGAATAACCTGAATACATCAT
>JAAXTT010000195.1 GCA_013336365.1 Peptococcaceae bacterium | reverse complement strand
GCCTGGCTATCGGCACCCGGAAAGGGGAACAGCTTACAAAATCCAAGCCTATTTGCTGACAGAACTCTATGGAATTGGGGTCACCACCGTGCTCACCGCAAATACCAATCAGCAAATCCGGTTTAGTCTTTCTTCCCAGCTCTACTGTAATTTCCATCAATCGACCGACACCCTTGCGATCCAAAACAATAAATGGATTTTCATCCAATATTTTTTTGGCCAAATAATCCGGTAAAAACTTGCCTTCTGCGTCATCCCTGGAGAAACCCAGGGCAGTCTGAGTCAAATCATTAGTACCAAAGGAGAAAAAGTCAGCTTCGGCAGCAATTTCATCTGCCAACAATGCTGCCCTAGGCACCTCTATCATGGTTCCAACAGTATACTCAAAGGACACTCCTGTTTCTTCCATTACATTTTTTGCCACCTGGACAACCTTTTCTTTTAGATAGGAAAGCTCTCTGACATCTATTACCAAAGGAATTTCTACCTCCGGTAAAATATTATATCCCTCTTTAACCAAGTTGGCTGAAGCTTCAAATATTGCCCGTGCCTGCATCTCATAGATTTCCGGGAAGGTTATGCCCAAACGACAGCCCCGGTGTCCCAGCATAGGGTTAAATTCTGAAAGGGCTCTCACATTTCTTAACAGCTCTTCCTTTTCCTCCAGCTCTGCTATATCTCCTCCGGTAATTCTCAAACGACTGATTTCTACCGCTATTTCCTCTGCATGAGGCAAAAACTCATGGAGTGGAGGATCAAGGAGCCTGATAGTAACCGGCAACCCTTCCATGGTTTTGAGAATACCATAAAAATCTTCCCTTTGAATAGGTAAAAGCTTCTCAAGAGCTATCGCCCGATCCCTGGCATTTTCTGACAAAATCATTTCCTGAACAATGGGCAGTCTGTCCTGAGCCATAAACATATGCTCTGTACGACAAAGACCTATTCCCTCTGCTCCAAATTCTCTCGCCTTGGCTGAATCCTCAGGATTATCTGCATTAGCTCTTACCTCTAAATCACGAACTGCATCTGCCCATTCCAGTAGCTCTATAAATTCATCGGACAGAATAGGGTCTACCATGGGAACCTCCCCAAGGATAACTCTTCCTGTAGCACCATCGATAGAAACCCGGTCTCCTGCCTTAATAACAATATCGCCAACAGTCATCATTTCTTTGTCATAGTCTATTCTAAGGCTTTCACAACCACAAACACAGGGTTTTCCCATGCCTCGGGCAACTACAGCAGCATGGCTGGTCATTCCCCCACGGGAAGTCAGTATCCCTTGGGCAGAAACTATGCCATGGATATCATCAGGAGTAGTCTCAGTACGAACTAAAATTACCTTGTGCCCTGCCTCCCCCAGTCTTTCTGCCTCATCGGCACAGAAAACAACCTCACCGGAAGCTGCCCCCGGAGATGCAGGCAATCCAACAGCAATAACATTCAATTTGGCACTGGGATTTATTCTCCTGTGCAGAATCTGATCCAATTGAGCCGGATCAACTCTGATAAGGGCCTCTTCTCTTGTGCAAAGTCCCTGCTTAACCATGTCGACAGCAATCTTTATGGTTGCCTGGGCAGTCCTTTTTCCGCTTCTGGTTTGAAGCATATAGAGCTTGCCCTGCTCAACTGTATATTCGACTTCCTGCATATTATGATAATGTCTCTCAAGAACCTTGCAGATATCCGCAAATTGTTTATATATTTCCGGCATTTCCTTTTCCAATGAGGAAATAGGATGGGGGGTACGTATTCCGGCAACAACATCTTCCCCTTGGGCATTAATCAAATACTCTCCGTAAAGAACATCCTCTCCGGTAGCAGGGTCTCTGGTAAACGCCACCCCTGAACCGGAATCATTACCGGTGTTGCCAAACACCATGGACTGGATATTAACTGCAGTACCCAGATCATCCGGTATCCGGTTTACCCGGCGATAAACCTTGGCCCTGTCACTGTTCCAGGAGTTAAATACAGCAAAAACCGCCATAAACAATTGGTCCATTGGATTTTGGGGGAAGGATTTTTTTGTTTCCTTCTCAATCAGACGCTTATATTCCTTGACAACCTCTTCCCAATCGGAAGCATCTAAATCCTGATCATTGGAGACATTCTTTTTATCCTTTTGAAAGGCCAAAATATTTTCAAATTTGTGATGCTCAATTCCCATCACAACATCACCAAACATATTAAGTAAACGACGATAACAATCAAAGGCAAAACGGCGATTACCGGTTTTCTTTGCCATTCCTTCCACTGTCTCATCATTAAGGCCAAGATTCAGCACAGTATCCATCATTCCGGGCATGGAAACAGGTGCACCGGAACGAATGCTCAGCAGCAGGGGATTACTGATATCTCCCAATTTTTTACCGGTTGCCTTCTCCAGAGCCACTAGGGCATCTCTTGTTTGCTCCTCCATGCCTTCAGGAAACTTCTCCCCCTGAACATAGAATTCTTTACAGGCTTCTGTAGTTATTGTAAATCCGGGAGGGACAGGAATTCCTATGTTGGTCATCTCTGCCAAATTAGCTCCCTTACCACCCAAAAGATTTTTCATTTCTGCCTTGCCTTCATTAAAGCTGTAAACATACTTTTTACTT
>JAAXTT010000194.1 GCA_013336365.1 Peptococcaceae bacterium | reverse complement strand
GGCCAGGATGTAATGACTCTGGATAGAGATCAGCTGGCGAGCTTTAGAAATCTGTTGATTGGTTTTGTTTTTCAAAGCTTTAATCTTATAGGTAGATTGACTGCATTGGATAATGTCTGTCTTCCGATGATTTATGCAGGCCTGTCTTCAAGAGCAAAAAGAGAAGAAAGGGCACTTGAAATGCTGGATATGTTAGGACTGTCAGGACGTGAAGACCACATGCCAAAGCAATTGTCAGGGGGCCAGCAGCAGCGGGTAGCCATAGCCAGAGCACTGGTGAATTATCCCTCTTTGTTGCTGGGAGACGAACCTACAGGTGCCTTGGATTCTAAAACCTCTTCAGAGATTATTGAGCTTTTTCAACATTTGAACAGACAATATGGAGTTTCGGTGGTGATTATTACCCATGAGGAGGAAATCGCCCAACATTGCCAAAGGATAATACGACTTACTGATGGCAGGATAACCAGGGATGAAAGAGTCTTATCACCATTGGGATTAATAGATAGGTAGAGGTGGCGTTGAATGGATATAATGTCCAGTCTGAAAATGGCTTGGCAGAGCCTGTTGGCAAATAAAATGAGGTCCTTTCTGACCATGCTTGGGGTGATTATCGGGGTAGGGGCAGTTATTATTATGGTTGCCTTGGGACAAGGGACTGCCAGTGGCATTACCAGCCGTATTTCAAGTATGGGAGCCAATCTTTTGACCATCTCGGCAGGAGGTAGCTTTGGTCCCATAAAGGGCTCAAGTACAGCTCAGCTTACTAATTCCGATCTTGAGGCAATAAAAACTCTCCCTCTAATACAATACGTATCAGCAGAATCCAGCACTACAGGTACTATTGCTTTTGGCAGCGAAACCTGGTCAACTTCAGTTAATGGAACTACTCCGGAATTAATGAAAATAAAAAATTGGGAGACAGTCCAGGGAAGTTTTTTTAAAGAAAGCGATCTTAATAAAACCAGTCGGGTAGCAGTGTTGGGAAGTACAGTAGCAAGTAATTTGTTCACAGGCAATGAGAGTCCGGTGGGCAAAACAATTAAGATTAATGGTCTCAGCTTTTCTGTAATTGGTTTATTAAGTACCAAGGGAAGTAGCTTTGGCAACGACCAAGACGACATAATATACATACCTCTAAGCACAATCCAACAACGACTAACCGGGTCGGACAGTCTTCGATCTATCAGTGTTCAGGCTGTAAACGAATCTAATCTTGACCCTTTGAAAAATTATATTTCCTCTCTTTTGCGACAAAGACATCGTCTTGCAGATACTGCTGAGGATGATTTCAGAATAAGGGATGTTGCAGAGCTATTGTCTACAGTGGAGGATACTACTAAGATGTTGTCGTTTTTACTGGGAGGGATAGCTGCAGTTTCTTTGTTAGTAGGTGGTATAGGAATTATGAATATTATGCTGGTTTCTGTTACCGAGAGAACCAAGGAAATTGGAATTCGAATGGCAATAGGTGCAACCACTAAGGATATTTTAGTTCAGTTTTTAATAGAATCGCTACTTGTTTGTTTCATTGGAGGTCTTTTTGGAGTCTTTTTAGGCTGGGTAAGCTCTTATGCCATAAGCTCTGCTGCTGGCTTGACCATGAAGATAGCCCCCTGGCTGGTTGCTTTGTCTATGGGATTTGCAGTTATGATTGGGGTGTTTTTTGGTTATTATCCGGCGCGCAAGGCAGCTGCCATGAATCCGATCGATGCACTTCATTTTGAATAAAAAAACAAAAGGTTAGTTGATATGGAGTACAAGCTATGAAATACAATAATATTAAGAAGGCAAAATTTATTTCCCGGCCCAATAGATTTATTGCAGTAATTGAAATTCAGGGTATTCAAGAAATATGTCACGTAAAAAACACCGGGAGATGTAAAGAGCTTTTGGTTCCGGGAGCTGAGGTTTTTATTCAGGAGGCAGAAAATAGCAATCGCAAGACAAAATATGATTTAATAGCAGTATATAAGGGCGTAAGGCTGATTAATATTGACAGCCAAATACCCAATAAGATTTTTAATGAATGGTTGGGCGAAGGAGTCCTTTTTAAGAATATAAGTTATTTAAAATCCGAATATAAGTATTTAAATTCAAGATTTGACTTTTATTTGGAGAATGAAAATAAAAAGACATTAATTGAGGTCAAAGGGGTAACTCTGGAGGAAAATGGAGTTGTGCTTTTTCCTGACGCACCCACTGAAAGAGGGCTAAAGCATATCAAACATCTTTGCCAAGCTGTGGCCGATGGTTATGAGGCTTATATAGTTTTTATTGTTCAAATGCAGGATGTGTTATATTTTGAGCCAAATCGGTCTACTCACAGTGCCTTTGCTGAAGCCTTAGTCAGAGCTGAGGAAGCGGGTGTAAAGATTATCGCCCTTGATTGTGTTGTTTACCCTGATGATATTAAGGTAAACAACCGGTTGGAGGTAAAATTATTTGGGGTTTGACCTCCAACCGAGTTTTCAGATTATTTTTGTCTTTTAGGTAGATTAATAATAAATCTCTATAGGAATATAATACATCTATATAGACAAATAATATACCTGACGGAATAATATACCGATGCAAACTGAACAGCAACACATACATACGTAGGTAGATT
>JAAXTT010000193.1 GCA_013336365.1 Peptococcaceae bacterium | reverse complement strand
CGACCGGTAACTCTTTTCATTCGCACATGACTGCGACCACAGGCACATGGCTCATCTGTAAGAACAGTAATATCTCTTGTGCGATAGCGAATTATGGGGAATGCTTCTTTCGTCAATGAGGTTATTACCAATTCTCCCTGCTCACCAAAGGGTAGTTGCTCACCGGTATCAGGATCAATTATTTCTGCTATAAAATGATCTTCATATATGTGCATTCCTTTTTGTGCAGAACACTCCATTGAAACCCCAGGTCCGATTATTTCACTGAGACCATAAATATCGTATGCCTTTATATGTAGTTTACTCTCTAATTCCTGACGCATCTTTTCAGACCAAGGCTCCGCACCAAAAACTCCTGCTCTAAGAGGCAATTTTTTGAAATCAATTCCTCTCTTTTCACCCTCTTCTGCTAAAAACAAGGCGTAGGAAGGAGTACAGGTTAATACTGTAGTTTTAAAGTCTTCCATAATCATAAGCTGTCGATCAGTGTTCCCGCCGGATATGGGGATAACAGTAGCTCCCAAACACTCAGCACCGTAATGAACTCCTATTCCACCGGTAAAAAGTCCATAGCCATAAGCGTTCTGAATCATATCACCCTTGCCGGCACCAACCATTACAAGAGACCTGGCTATCAGCTCTGACCACATTGCAATATCATTTTTCGTATAACCAACAACTGTCGGTTTTCCTGTAGTTCCAGAGGATGCATGAACCCTCACGACCTCTTCCATTGGAACAGCAAAAAGATCAAAGGGATAATTTTCTCTTAGGTCCTGCTTCACAGTGAAGGGAAGTCGCTTTAAATCCTCCAAGCTTCTCAAGCTTTGAGGATTAAATCCCTGCTCATCCATAATCCTTTTATAAAAAGGAACCCGGTTATATGTTCGATCAACTGTTGCTTTTAAACGTTCCAACTGTAATTTTGACAATTCCTCCCGAGACATGGTTTCAGCATCTTTATCCCAGTACATAACATGCTCCCTTCAAACTAGAAAATATTTATTTTACTATTATAAAATATACACTATATATAGGCTTGAAAATGTTTTTCAATACCCAAAATTCTATAATCCTTTAATTAATATGTCAATTAATTAAATACCTGCTTATAGAATTTTGCTGTCCACTCCACATGAACAAGCAGTTCCCTTCCCCATATAGAACAGTCCTTCTTTAAAAAAATAGCATTATTAAAGACTTCGCCAATTTTTTGTTCTATTATCCAAGATAGGAACCCATCCTGGATATACACTGATTAAATTGTCTTTATATTCTTGTAATAGTTATGAGCAAAAGGTTTTTAACCTTATTTTTTTCTTTTTTAATTTTTTTAGGTAATTTCATGTTTTTTTGAATAAATATTTTTCTTTTTTATCTAAAATATTTATTCAAAATTCACCCACAGATTGTAAACCCTTGCAATCAAGTTATTAACAGACTTATCCACATTATCCACAGATTCTGTATTATTTTTTTTGTGAACCAGGAGCACCCACATACATGAAAAAGTCTGATAATTAAAGGCTCTCCTCACTTTTGCAAATAAAATAAACCCCCAAATGTCAAGGGGTTTATTTAAAAAAAATTCTATTTTTTTGTTTTTCTATTTTCAAAGAAGTTCCTGATTTGGAGACGCATTGAGGCTCAAATCAGCAAAATTGCCTCTTAAATAATGAAAATAGGCCGCACAGCCAATCATTGCCGCATTATCAGTACATAATCTTGGCACCGGATAAAACAACCTTATTTCCTTAAGATCAGAGGCCTCCTTCATCCGTGCCCTAAGAAAGCTGTTTGCTGCGACTCCCCCGGCAAGAATCACTGTTTTGGCACCAAAAACCTCGACTGCTTTGATAACCTTGTTAACCAGCACTGTAACAACCGCATTCTGAAAGCTGGCAGCTAGGTCAGCAGGATGAATTTCTTCATTCTTTTGCTTTGCATTATGAATATAGTTTATTACCGACGACTTTAGTCCACTAAAACTGAAATCAAAGCTGCCGTCTTCTAAGTATGCTTGCGGAAATGATATAGCTTCAAGATCACCCTGAATTGCCAGCTTATCAATAACTGGACCCCCCGGATAACCCAGTCCCATAAATCTAGCAACCTTGTCAAAAGCTTCTCCGGCTGCATCGTCCCTTGTTCTTCCAAGCACCTGATAATTACCATGGCCAGCCATTAACAGCAGGTCAGTATGCCCTCCACTTACTATTAAACAAACCAGTGGGAATTCAAGGCTTGGATTCTCGATAAAGTTTGCATATATATGTCCTTCCAAGTGATTAACCGCAATAAGCGGAATATCCAAGGCATAAGCAATTGCCTTGGCGGCAGACAGACCAACCAGCAGTGCTCCAACCAAACCGGGACCATTGGCCACTGCTACTGCATTCAAATCTTTAAAGCTTATTCCTGCAACATTCAATGCTTCCCGGATAACCTGGTTAATATGCTCAAGATGCTTCCTCGAGGCAACCTCCGGAACCACCCCACCAAATTTCTGATGGGTTTCAATTTGAGAGGAAATTATATTTGATAAAACAATATTGCCATCTCTGACTATAGCAACTGAGGTTTCATCACAGGATGTTTCAATTGCCATGATT
>JAAXTT010000192.1 GCA_013336365.1 Peptococcaceae bacterium | reverse complement strand
CCTTGGGCAGCCTTTTACTAATTTGGAGGAAAGTTTTTTAAGCTGTCTTAAGAGGTTAAAAATATAATTTATGCAGTCTGCAAGGTTGATGTTAATATATTTAATTAGGCTTTATCAGCGGACGTTATCTCCAGACCATGGCTGGTTTAAACACAGACACCCGCTTGGTTATTGTCGTTTTCAGCCAACCTGTTCACAATACGCAATTGATGCTATTTATAAATATGGAGCCATTAGAGGTGGATTTAAGGCTGGCCTTAGAATTATTCGATGTACGCCTTGGAGTAAGGGCGGTTGGGATCCGGTTAAATAAATAATAAAATATTCCTATGTTTTTTACTCTTTTTTATCAACCGATTTTAAGCATATTAGTTGCTTTGTATAGTTATATACCTGGCCACGACCTGGCAGTTTCCATAATTCTACTAACCGCAATTATTAAGTTGATATTATGGCCTCTTTCAAACAAGGCCGTAATTGCTCAAAAAGAATTGCAAGAGCTACAGCCGAAGATTGAGGAAATAAAGAAGCAATACGCAGACAATAAGGAGGAACAGGCCAAGGCCATGATGTCTATTTATCGTGAGCACAAGATAAATCCTTTTTCATCTTGCCTGCCAGTCTTAATACAGCTTCCTTTCTTTTTTGCTATCTTTAGGGTTTTAAGCCAAATTGCCTCTGATAGTAATATTTTGAACTCTGTTTACAGTTTTGTTGCCAGGCCGGAGATTATTAATCCAATGGGGTTTTTTGGCTTGGTTAATTTATCAAAGCCAAATTATGTTTTTGCGGTAATGGCGGGGGTGGCCCAATTTTGGCAAGCCAAAATGCTATCAAACAAGCGCCCACCGATTAAGGATGCGGGTGCCAAGGATGAGGATTTTGCCGCTATTATGAATAGACAGATGCTTTTTATGATGCCAGTAATGACAGTAGTGATTGGAGTAACTTTGCCAAGCGGATTGTCTTTATATTGGTTTACTTTGACAATGTTAACAATCTTGCAACAATTTGTTGTTTTTAAAAAACAAAAGAAAAATTAGTAGACAAGCATACAAAAACAGCCTTGCAAAAGCAAGGCTGTTTTTTTGTAAGAAATTTAGAACCCTCTTTTTTTCCCAACAATTAACGTGAGGGCGTCTTTTAAGACTCTTATTTCCACTGGCGGCGAAATTAAGGCGCAATTATCAAGTAGTAAGCTCTCTTTTTCATTCTTAATATAAAATTTGTCAGCTGTGAATAAGCTTTTACTAACGGCTTTTTTCTTTAAAAGGCCGTTAGTAATGCCGTTTTCAATATAAAGTTCAAGTTGCCCGTCGTTGGGGCTAGTCATTGCAAAATTGTTGGTTTCTTCAGAGAGTGCCAAGTTTATTATTTTAATAACTGCTGAATTTGGCGATTCTATAGTGTAATTTTTATCAAGATCAACAATTGTTCCTTCACCAGAAATACTGGCTTCAGTTAAAAAGTATGTAGAATTTGCGACGGCTAAGTCGATTTTTGCTAACCTCCTGGCTGATAAAACATCACAAGCAGCTATTCCTTCATCAATTCCCAAATGAGAGGCGATGGTGTTTTTCTCTTTATCTAAAGGAATTAACCCAACCGGAATGTCTGATCCAGACAGGGAGTTTATCACTTTATTTAATGTTTCATCATTTCCTACTGCGATTAATGTTTTGGCGCCACGTCGAATTTCACCCTGAATCAAGTCTTGGTAGTTCTTAATGACACCTAGGCGGCATATTTTTCCATTGAGCCCAAGGTCGGTTAACCGAGTTTCAATTTTAGCCAGTATTTTGGCATACTTATGATTGCCAAGATAGCCGTCGTATATATAAACGTGCATGTAGTTTATTCGGTTTGTGTGGTCTTAACTTGATCGTGTGTGTTTTGTGTTGATTTTTTTTGCATGATGATTTGGCCATTGATTTTAGCACCACGTTCAACTGAAAGAAATTCAGCCGTTAAGTCACCATTAATTATGGCAGTTGAGGTTATTTCTAAATAGCCAGCCATCTGGATGTTTCCAATTATTTCACCAGAGATTTTTCCCTCCTTTGCCTGGATATCTGCAATAATTTTAGCCTTACTTCCAACGAACAAGTTCCCAGCGGTAACAAGCACACCTTCAAATATACCATCAACAATTATATCTCCTTGGCCGTTAAATTCACCTTTAACCTTAACTGATGGCCCGATAATTGTTTCAATCTCCTTTCCTCTAACCTTTTCATCTTTGTTGAACATAATTGTATCTATTCTTTATTAATCATATTTACTGTTATTTTAGTCGAGGGCCTAGACATTTGTCAAAAAAAATAATATACTCACTTATGTTAAGTGCCTATTTGGGTAAATTAATAAGATACTTTAACCAGTATTTTATTTTTTTTAAAATTGGGTGTTGAGCCTCCGTAGTTTAATGGATAAAACAAGACACTCCTAACGTCTCGATAGTGGTTCGATTCCCCTCGGAGGCACTTTAGCTAAAGTTAGCAAAATTAGGGCCCATAGCTCAGTTGGCTAGAGCGCTTGCATGGCATGCAAGAGGTCGCTGGTTCGAGCCCAGTTGGGTCCACAATAAAAAGCACAACAAACGTTGTGCTTTTT
>JAAXTT010000191.1 GCA_013336365.1 Peptococcaceae bacterium | reverse complement strand
TGCCTCTCTCCCTTGCTTCAGTAATAATTCTTTTTATGGGTGCAGATTCCGGGCTGACAATCGAAATAATCCTGTTGGCTGAAACAATGTTTCCAAAACCGATGTTAATCAACTTAATTTCCACAATATACCTCCTTAAATATCCCCGGATTCATCTTATTTCTATTCTAAATTTTGTACTTGCTCCCTAATTTTTTCCAGCTCGCTTTTTACCTCGACCACCAAATTGCTGATTTGCAGATCACTGGATTTGGAAGAAATAGTATTGATTTCTCTGTTCATCTCTTGAATTATAAAGTCAAGCTTGCGTCCTGATGCCTCGATTCCCTGAAGTGCTTCCCGAGCCAAATCCAAATGACTGTAAAAGCGCACAATCTCTTCAGTAATGCTTGATTTTTCAGCAAAAATAACAACCTCAGCCATTACTCTGTTAATATCAAGAGTGGAATCCTCCAGCCACTGAACAAGTCTATTGGTCAGCTTGCCTCTGTATTCTTCCACCACCACCGGAGCCCTGGAATCTATTTTGGCTAATAAATCCCTGATTTTTTCCAGTCTCGCCAGTAAATCCAGCATAAGCCTGTGACCTTCAATGCTTCTCATTTCCAATAATCCACTTAACGCATTATTAAAAGCATCTTCCAAAACAGGCCACAACAAATCTGCATCCTCTGTGGGGATTTCTACTGTCACAACCCCCGGCAGGGTCAATATATAATCCGCCTTAACCGGATCAACAATGTGTAAATCACTAAACAAGCCTTCTATGGCATAATAATACGATGTGGCTAATCCTTTGTCAACTTTGACCCCGGGGCTCTGTTCCTCCAGCTGCTCCACTGACACAAACCCATCTACTCTGCCCCTAATTACCTCTTTTAAAATCTGACGCTTTATTCTCTCTTCTATAACAAAAAAGGTTTTAGGCATTCTCAGTACTACTTCTGCAAAACGATGATTTACTGATTTTAGCTCTACTGATATTCTCTTCCCTTGCCCTATCGCTTCTCCCCGACCAAAGCCGGTCATACTCCTTGGCAAAACATCACCACCTGATTTACTTAATTTCCGCTAATAAATTCTGAATCCTGTCCATCCCTTCAACTATTCTTTCCATAGAGGTTGCATAAGAAAGCCTGAGATAATTATCGTCTCCAAAGGCAACTCCCGGAACAACAGCCACATGTGCCACATCAAGCAGCAAATCCGCCAAATCCTTTGCCCCTTCAATTTTTTGCCCTTTATACTCAAGTCCTATAAAGCTGCTAATATCAGGAAAAAGGTAAAATGCTCCTCCGGGTTTTGTACAAGATAAGCCGGGAATAGAACTCAGTCTTTCCAGCATGTAATTTCTGCGTTTGGCAAATTCTTCCAACATTTCCCATAATGGCTTCTGAGTCCCCTCCAAAGCCGCCACGCTGGCTGCTTGAGCAATAGATGTGGGATTTGAAGTTGAGTGGCTCTGCAGGTCAGCCATTGCCTTGGCTATTTTTTGAGGCGCCGCAGCATAGCCGATACGCCAGCCGGTCATGGCATATGCCTTGGATACTCCATTTATTACCACAGTCAGGTCTTTAAGCTCTTTGCTTAGGGAGGCAATGCTTATATGCTTAACCTCGTCATAAACCAGCTTTTCATATATTTCATCAGATATTATAGCAATTCCGTGCTTAACCAGAATCTGCCCCAAAGCTGCCAATTCCTCTCCGGAATAAACTCCTCCGGTAGGATTGCTGGGGCTGTTAATTATAATCAGCTTGGTCCTGTCAGTTATTTTCTCAGTCAATTCTTGGGGAGTTACCTTGAATCCGTTTACTGCCTTTGTCTGAATAACCACAGGTACTGCCCCGGTCAATTTAATCTGCTCCATATAGCTAACCCAGTATGGCGCCAGCAATATTACCTCATCACCCTCCTGACAAAGGACCTGAAATGCATTGTAAAGAGAGTGCTTAGCACCTGCAGATACTACTATTTGTGCAGGTTGATATTCCAGCTCATTATCATTTTTTAGCTTGTTAACTATAGCATTTTTAAGGGCTTCTGTCCCGGCCACCGGAGTATATTTAGTCATTCCCTTTTCAATGGCCTCAATAGCCACCTGCTTAATATGATTGGGGGTGTCGAAATCAGGCTCTCCTACTCCGAAATTAACCACATTTTTACCTTCTGCTATCATCTTTTTCGCCTTAGCATCAATAGAAAGGGTTGGGGATGGACTTATTCCAACCGCCCTATCAGCTAAATTAATCAATGAATATCTCCTCCTTGCTTTCAGCTAAAATAATCGAAAACCTTATGTCAAATACTGTATAAATAGTTGCCCTGAAAAACAAAATCTGCCGGCCCAGTCAGGTAAACTCTGTTATTATCCTGATTCCATTCAACTGTAAGATATCCGGAGCTCAAATTGACCTTGACCTTTCTCTCTATAAGATTATTAAGTACCCCTGCCACCACTGAAGCACAGGCACCGGTCCCACAAGCCAAGGTGACACCCACACCTCTTTCCCATACTTTCATGGATATCTCCTCCCTGGTCAGCACCTGAACAAATTCGGCATTTGTTTTCAAAGGAAATGCCGAATGGGCTTCTATCTCAGGCCCCCAAAC
>JAAXTT010000012.1 GCA_013336365.1 Peptococcaceae bacterium | reverse complement strand
GGCCAATCCCTCCTCAACCACTCTCTGTTGGATATTTTTCAGGACGCCGGTAACTGTTTTCTGTTGAGAAGTTGTGCCCCATTGAATTACTGCGACCGGGGTGGTTTCCTCCATGCCCTGATTGATCAGCTGACCGGATATCTTGGGCAAATTTGCCATTCCCATTAAGAAAACTAAGGTACCTTTACTTGATGCAAGTCTGGTCCAGTCAATTTGAGAATCATTTTTTTCCGGATCTTCATTTCCGGTGATTACCTCAAAGCTGGAAGACACTCCCCGGTGAGTAACCGGGATACCTGCATAGGCCGGAACTGCAATAGCAGAAGTAATTCCGGGAACAACCTCAAAAGGAATGCCTGATTCAAAAAGAATCTGACCTTCCTCTCCTCCTCGACCAAACACAAAGGGATCCCCCCCTTTGAGCCGAGTAACAATTTTTCCTTCCCGGGCCTTTCTGAGTATTAACTGATTTATTTCATCCTGTTTCAAGGTATGATTTTCCGGAGTTTTTCCCACATATATTAACTCGGCAGTATCAGGAGCCCAACGAAGAATCCCCTCTCCTGCAAGGCGATCGTAAATTATTACCTCGGATTTTTCAAGGCATTCCTTTCCCTTTAGGGTTATCAGACCGGGATCACCGGGTCCGGCCCCAACCAGATATACCATTCCTTTATTAACCATTACAATCAAACTCCTGCCTGACTTTCTTCAATATTTCAGCTGCTCCAAGCTTGAGCATTCTATTGGCAAGCCTGTTGCCCAATCTTTCCGGTTCTATTGTGTCTCCGACCATGCTTACTCTCAGCATGGTCTGTCCGTCCATACTGGACACCATTGCCTCCATTGAAATTTCTTGACCACTAACCCTTGCCAGAGCACCAATCGGAACCTGACAGCCTCCCTCAAGTGCTTTCAACAAGGCTCTTTCTGCTCTGATGGCCCGGCTGGACATACTATGATTCAATCCCTTCAGTAGCTGGATAACTCCATGGTCATCTGCTCTGACCTCTACTCCGACAGAGCCCTGACCAACTGCTGGCAGACATATCTCGTAAGGTATCTGCTGACAGATCCTGTCACTGTAGCCAAGTCTGGATATGCCTGCATAAGCCAAAATCAAGGCATCTATATTTTCCTCATTAAGCTTCCTCAATCTTGTGTCAAGATTGCCTCGGACATTTACCATATTAAAATCCGAACGATATTTTTTTAGCTGAGCTATTCTGCGCAAGCTGCTGGTGCCAATATTGGCATTTACCGGTAGATTTCCTAGATTGCAGCCCTGTGGGGCAATTAAAACATCCGCCGGGCATTCTCTTTCACAGATTGCACCCAATATTAAACCCTCAGGAAGTGCTGTAGGCAAATCCTTCATGCTGTGTACGGCCAAGTCAATCTGTTCACTTAATAAGGAATGCTCCAGCTCTCTGGTAAAAAGTCCCTTATCACCGATTTTCGCCAAAGCTGTATCCAGAATTTTGTCACCCTTTGTTTTTATCCCAACCAAGTTTATTTTGATACCCGGACTTAGCTCTCTCAGTCTTTCAGCAACCCAGTTAGCCTGCCACATCGCCAGTTTGCTTTCCCTTGTTCCGATATTATATTCTCTCATTTTTTCCCTCTCCGGAAATGTTGTCCTCAGGCAATTCTTGACAGCTGTCCTCTAAATCCAAATCAAACAGATTTTGCAAAACTCTTTGGTAATACTCCCCATCTTCCGATAGATTATATTCCTTCAGCCTAGTAATAGGGTTGTGCAAAAGCTGCTTTACAATGGAGTTAGCCATAGAGCTTATTACCTTATATTGATAATCCGATATCTCTCCTAAACGATTTAATGCCCTAATCAGCTCTTTTTCTTTAATGCTTTCTCCCAGATTCATTAAAGAAGAAATGGTGGGCACTACCATCCGGTTTGACATCCAATCGATAAAGACACTAACCTCTTGGTCGATTATTTCCATGCCCTCCTTGGCAGCCTTCTCTCTTTCCTGTAAATTATTATCTATAACATTCTGCAGATCGTCCACATCATACAGTTTCACACCCTCAATACTGCCAGCTGATGGCTCTATATCTCTGGGCACTGCAATATCTATCATCAATAGCCTTTTTTTAATATTATATCTCATGGCTTTAAGAATATCATTATATCTAATTACATAATGAGAGGCTGATGTGCAGCTTATAATAATATCCGCTTTAGTCAAATACTCATCCAACTCGGAAAACCTGACTGCCCTTCCACCGAATTTTCCTGCCATTTCTAATGCCTTGTCATAAGAACGATTGGATACAATTACACCTGAAATTCCATTTGACATCAAATATTTTACCGTCAACTCACTCATTTTGCCTGCACCAATAACCAGCACCAGCAAACCTTCCAGACTTCCATATATCTGCCGAACCAGCTCCACAGCAGCATAGCTTATAGAAACGGGGTTTTTATCAATGCCGGTTTCAGTTCTAACCTTTTTACCCACAGAAATTCCTTTATGGAAAAGTGCATTAAGTAATTTGTTAGTAAAGCCATTCTCACAAGATATCTGATAGGCACGAAGAACCTGTCCCAGGATCTGGGTTTCACCCAATACCATTGAATCAATACCGGTAACTACCCTAAACAAATGCTGAACAACCTTATCCGGGTCTTTATGTATATAAATATATTTCTCAATCTCCTGTTTTTCAAAGCCTGACTTTAAGGCGAAAAAATCCAGCAGAGCATCCGATCCAAAAGTGATATCTGCAGTTGAGGCGAATATTTCTGTTCGATTGCAGGTAGAAATTATTACTGCCCCATTAATATCAGAATAGTTTTTAAGCCTTGTCAACCAATCACTTAAACGACTCTCAGAAAAGGACAGCCTTTCTCTTACTTCAACAGGAGCAGTTCTGTGGTTAACTCCCACTGCAAGGATAAACATCTTTTATGCGCTCCTTCGCCAAATCAAGTTTGCCTTCCCAAATCAAACCCATAATTTCCTTATCTAATAGAGCAGACAATAATCCACTCCTGATTGCAAAGTCCTCATTATTCTCTATAATCAATCTTCTGGTTTTTCCCAGTAGCTCAAGCAAATCCTCATATCCGACAGGAAATTCCTTCTCCAGCTGAATCTTGATTTTTTTTGCCAACAAAGGACTTTTCCCACCGGTAGATATAGCCAATTGCATGGATCCCCTTTTGACCACTGCAGGAAAGAAGAAATTGCCCAATTCCGGGTTGTCCACAATATTTACCAACAGATCCTGCTCAAGACAATCTTGATAGATTTTCAAATTAATCTCACTATCACTGGTTGCTCCAATGACGATTTTCATACCATCTAAATATGTTTTAGAATAAAAATCCCTAATATGCTTAATTATTCCCTGCTCTGCAAGTTCCTGAATCTCGATAATTATTTCCGGACTAACCAAAATAATCTCCGCACCATAGCCAAGGAGAAACAATGCTTTTCTGTAGGCAACCCTTCCACCTCCCACAACCAAGCATTTTATACTATGAACTCTAAGAAAAACAGGACACAGATCTTGCAATATCAATTCTTCCTTTCATATTAAATAGCAACAACAGTGTTGTTGCTATTCTATCAGAAATTTCTGATTTTGATAAATTCCGCAACCTGCTCCAGGGTCGACTTGGCAGGAACATCCGGCAAGTATTTTATTTCATTAAGGGCCTTATCCACATATTTTCTGGCAATTTCATCGGCATATTCAATACCCCCACTTGATATTATAATTTCGCAGGCCCTTTCTATCATCTCAATTCCCTTGTCATTTCCGGAAATTATCTTTCCAAGCTCTTCTTTTCTATTACTGTTTTTTAAGGCATAAATTACAGGCAAAGTAATAACTCCTTGCCTTAGATCGCTTCCTACCGGCTTTCCGATCCGTTTCTGATCAGCAACCAAGTCCATTATGTCATCGGTAATTTGAAAGGCCATACCGATATTATTGCCATATTTTTTCAAACTCTGCCATGTTCTCACAGGTGCACCACAGGCAATGGCACCCAGATAACAGCTGTCTGAAATAAAAAGTGCGGTTTTCCCCTTTATGCTGTAGAAATAATTTTTCAAGGTTTGATCCATTTGATTTACAGCAGCTAATTGGGCTATCTCACCTTCAGACATTTTTACACTGGTGTCTGCCAATGTCTTTCCAATATCCCTATTCTGATAGGTTGCAATTAGCTTCAGAGACTGGCCAAATAAATAATCCCCCAGATGACTGGAAACCTTATTCCCCCAAATAGATTTAACAGTAGGAATGTTTCGCCTGGTTACCGAGGAATCCACCACATCATCGTGAACCAGTGAGGCCATATGAATCAATTCCAAGGCAACCGCAAGATTCATTACCCTTTCTGGGCTATAATTATGAAATTTTGCTCCAAGAAAGCAGAATGCCGGCCTAAGTCTTTTACCACCGGCATTGATAAGATGAGTAGATGCCTCCTGAATTAACGAGTCAGCATCATGTAATGTTTTCTCCAACTCATTCTCAAGCATTTGTAACTCTGCTTTTATATCATTAAAAATTGCCAGCAAATTATTCCCTCACATACAAAAAAATTGTGTTATAAGATTATTATATTTTCTTGCATAAATCAATGGGGCTTATCAGCACTGCCCCACCTGAATAGATTTTAAAAAGGGCAATATTTTTATTAGCTTTACTTTATGATATACTGAAAAACAATTAGCAAATAATTTTCGGGGAATGGAGGGCATCTGGTGGTGTCCCCGGTCTTCAAAACCGTTGGAGGGGCGGCAGCCCCGTCCCGGGTGGGTTCGATTCCCACACATTCCCGCCAGTGCTTGTCTAAATAAAGCTTAAACAGGCTGATTTCTCAAAAATGAGAACCGGCCTGTTTAAAAATGTTGTTATTGAATCCATATTTAATAGTAGCTATAATATAAATCAAAATATTTCCTCAAGAGAGGTGACCTATGCTGGAATCTATTTCACTAAGTGATATTTACAAATATACCTCCGGGGTTTTAGTAGTATTATTTGTAATCTACCTCCTAAAGCAAAAAGGCTGGTAACCCACACCCTTGGATTTTTATCCGAACCACCCTAATCCTTGAACACTGTCTGAGAAAGATTTTTATCCCGTTGTCTGTCAACAGCCAGCTCTATCAAGCGATCCAACAGCTCAGAGTATTTAAGACCACTGGCTTCCCAAAGCTTGGGATACATGCTGAATTTTGTGAAGCCCGGAATGGTGTTGATCTCATTAACTACAACCCTGCCATCGCTTTTGGCAACAAAGAAATCAACTCTGCCCATTCCTGCACAGTCCAGTGCTGTAAAAACCTTGATTGCCAGCTCCCGGAGCTGTTTTATTGTTACCTCCGGAAGATCTGCCGGAATTTCAAGATTGCTGAAACCATCTGCATATTTTGCCTCATAATCATAAAATTCCTTCAGGGGAATTATTTCACCGGGTACTGAAGCAATCGGACTATCATTTCCCAGAACACTGACCTCTATTTCTCTGCCTTCAATAAACTCCTCCAAAATAATTTTTCTGTCATACTTTGCAGCCAAGGATAGTGAAACTATGAGCTCCTCTTTGTTATGCGCCTTTGAAATGCCTACACTGGAGCCCATATTAGCCGGTTTTACAAAACAGGGATAACCAAGACTATTTTCTGCTTCCTTGACAACTGAATCAAGATTCTTCTCCAAATCCTTGCGAAGGCAGGAAAAAAATTTAATCTGAGGCAAATTATGCTGCGCCAATATAGTTTTCATTAATACCTTATCCATGCCAACAGCAGAGCCCAACACTCCGGACCCCACGTAGGGGATATTGGTTATCTCCAACAAGCCTTGGACTGTCCCGTCCTCACCATAGGTTCCGTGTAAAACCGGAAATATTGCATCTATCTTGCCACCATCCTGCCAATATTCCCCTTTTCCCGGAACAACAAGATTTTGCACGGTAGGGTCGCCCGGAAGGAATACAACCTCAACTCCGACCTCTTTCCCTGCAATTTCCAAGGGATTATCTCCTCCGGCCATTCTTTCGGGACTTATCCCTGCTACCCATCTTCCCTCCCGAGTAATAGCAACCGGCAGAACTTCGTATTTGCTCTTATCAAAGGCTCCAATCACGGAGGCGGCAGAGTTCAAGGAAACCTCATGCTCTCCTGACTGACCACCAAAAAGTACTACCAATCTCTTTTTGCCAATCATTTAAATCATCCTCTTTTATATTTATGTTCAAATTTTCAAATCTATCTGAACTGCTTCCTCATCACAATTAGGAAACTTAGGGCAATCTACACACTCTCTCCACATTTTTTGGGGAAGACTTTCCTTGGAAACCTTTTTAAAGCCACAACGGACAAAAAACCCTGCCTGGTAAGTAAGAGCAAAAACTCTGGGAATTTTTAGTTCCTTAGCTTCGGCTAAAAATTCATCTATCATTTTGCGGCCAATACCCCTAAGCTTATAATCCGGATGAACCGCCAAAGCTCTTATTTCTGCAAGATCTTCCCACATAACGTGGAGCATGCCAACTCCAACCAGGCGACCATCTTCCTCAGCAACTGTTATCTCTCTTACTCCCTCATAGAGCATCGATCTTGATCTGGCAAGCATTAAACCGCCATCTGCATAGTTGGTAATTAATTGATGGACTTCCTCAATGTCACTCATTTTTGCCTTCCTGATAACTAGCAATTTATCATCTTCCCCTTTATCAGTCTGCTAAAAAACAATTGACCAATAATTATTTATTAACTACATTTCCTGGCAATACTTAACAGCATTTATAAATATCGGCAGTCCGTGGGGTGACTCGAATCCGCCCCTGCGCCAATTGGGATGTTGATGAATTTCCACAAATCTCTCGGGATGAGGCATCAAGCCTAAAACCAACCCGGTTCGATCACATATTCCAGCAATAGAATTTAGAGACCCATTAGGATTCTCCGGATAATTCATTGTGGGAAGTCCTTGAGAATCAGCATAGCGAAACACTACTTGGGATGAATCCTCAAGTCTTTTCAGCTGCTCCGGGTCTGTATAAAATTTCCCTTCACCATGTGCTGACTGCATACTTACAATACTCCCGGCCATTCCTTTGGTAAAAATACAATTACTTTTCTCTACCCTGGTGTCCACCCAGCGACATTCAAATCTGCCACTATTGTTATTAATCAAGGTAGTATTAATCTGCCCCAGCTTTAAATCCGGCAACAGACCTGTTCTTACAAGTACCTGAAAACCATTGCAGATACCCAATACCGGCTTACCCTTGTTAATAAATTCCTGAATACTTTCCTTTAGAAAAGATGTCAGCTCAACAGCAAGGATTTTTCCTGAATGAACATCATCACCATAAGAAAATCCTCCGGACAATACCAGCAGCTGATAGTCCGCCAGGTTCTCCTGACCAGACCTGAGCTGGTTGACATGGACCAGCTTGGGCTCTGCTCCTGCCTTACGAAAAGCATAAAAGGTCTCATTGTCACAATTGATCCCATCGGTTCTCAATAAGCAAATTTTAGGTTTTATGGCCCAAACACCTCCTTCATAGGAGCCTTCCAGGCCTCCTTCAGTCTGTCTATCTCAACCTTGAAAAGCTCACGGTTTTCAAGGTTTACCCCTATGGTTCTTTCAGCAATTGTTTTGCCAATAACCTGATATGGGATGCCCTTAAATAACTCCGGCAACATTGATTCACTTTCGATTTCAACAATAAACGTTCCCGCCGTTTCATTAAAAAGGAAATTTTGCGGATTTTCAAAATCAGGCAAGTTAACCTCAACACCCATATTACCGCCAATGCACATCTCAGCTAAAGCTGAAGCAATTCCTCCCTCGCTGATATCATGACAGGATAGAAGCTTGCCCTTAACTATTGCCTTATGCAGAGCTTGAAAAACCTTATTTAGAATCTCAAGGTTAATCTCCGGAAGATTCGTTCCCTTTATACCTAAGATATTACAGTACACTGATCCGGCCATTTCACTTGTATTTCGCTGACCAACCAGCACAATAGCAGAGCCTGCTTTCTTCATATCTGTAGATATAGTTTTGGTAACATCCTTAATCCGCCCGAAGGCTGAGATACAAAGAACCGGCGGAATCTTAATCACTGTGCCGTCAGCACCGCGATAGGTACTGGAAAGACTGTCTTTCCCAGAGATAAAGGGCATACCGAATTCCTTGACAAAATCAACACAGGCATCAACGGACATATCCAACGCACCTAGGGATTCCTCATCAGGAAAGGGCCAAATAAAGTTATCGATTAAGCAAAGCTCGGAAGGATCTGCACCAACTGCTACAGCATTGGATACAGCCTCAGTCGCAGCCCAAATGCTGCCATGATATGGATTTATATTGTTAAGGCCGGGATTCATCCCATGACTTATTACAACTCCATAGTTTTTGCCATAAATAGGGGTAATCACTGTAGCATCATTAGGTCCGTCAGACATTACCCCTGTAAATGGTGGTAGGCTGCTTGAGCCCTGAACACCATGGTCATACATTCTTACAATTGGTTCCTTTGAACACACATCGGGATCCGCCATTATTTGGCAATAGGCCTCAACCCAGTCTAATGGTGAATCAGGCATTGCCTCTGCTCCTTGTGGCAACACCCAGGACGCAGTAAGATTTTTATCAGGCAGTCCATTATGTAAAAACTCCATATCCAAAAGACATACAATCTGTCCATCAAAGGTTACCCTTAGCATTTTATCGTCGGTAAACTTGCCGGCTACCACGGCTTCAACGTTATACATTGTACATATATCATTGAATTTTATCCAGTCCTCAGGATCAATTGCCAAAGCCATTCTCTCTTGACTCTCTGACAACCAAATCTCCCACGGATTAAGACCCTGATATTTCAATGGCGCCTTATCCAGCCATATCTCAACCCCTGTTTCAGATCCCATCTCACCAAATGCAGAACCAAACCCTCCTGCTCCACAATCGGTTAATGCTCTAATTAACCCTGCTTCAGTTGCTTCCAGCAAGGCATCGGCAGTTCTTTTTTCTTCGATGGCATTTCCTATTTGAACGGCATTGGCATTGACCTCAATGGTTCGATGAGTCATTTCGCCACTGGAAAAGGTAGCTCCATGAATTCCATCCCGACCTGTTTTACCACCCATTACTACCGCCAAATCTCCTGTTTTAGGACTTCCTTTTTTGCATGATGCTTCAGGCAAAAGACCATAGGCACCAACAATAACTGTAGGCTTAGCTCTGAAATCAGGATGAAAGTGGACTGAACCGTTATTGGTGGGAATTCCCATTCGATTACCATAATCCCTAACCCCGGAAACCACACGGCGCAGCATATACTTTGGATGAAGACATCCCGGTGGTATTTGGTCAGGATCCATCCAGGGAGGGGCAAAGCAAAACATATCTGTAGATGCAATAACCCTTGCACCCAGACCTGTACCCATTATATCCCTGAACACTCCCCCACTGCCTGTCATAGCTCCCCCATAAGGCTCAATAGCAGAGGGAGAATTATGGGTCTCAACTTTACCGCAAATTGCCCAGCCATCATAAAATGCCATTACCCCGGAATTATCTACAAAGGCCGATAATACCAAGGGATGATTGGCTTCCTTGGTGGATTGCTGCAGTCGCTTTAGCAAAGGAGTTTTAATCTCTCCATTTACTAACAGCTTGGCTCTGAATGTTTTATGACCACAATGCTCTGACCAGGTCTGAGCCAGTGTCTCGACCTCACAATCAGTAGGGTCTCTGTCTATTTCAATAAAGTATTTTTTTATAGTATTCATTTCCTCCAGATTCAAGAAAAGGGTATCCTTGCTCAGCTCCATAAGCTCTTGATCTGACATGCCTCTTATCGGGATTATTTCTGTAACTCCAAGTTTTCCTTCCAAAATCAAGGTCTCGGGTTTAACCGTTACTACTCTCTCGATAGTTTCATTTACCAAAAGCTTTTTCAAAACCTGATCAATACTATCCTTGGATACTCCCGGCCCAAAAAATGCATATTCTCGGCTGGAATCAGCTGCCTTAATTCCGGTTATCCCCAAATCAGATGCTGACTTCATTAAGGATGCCGCCTCAGGATTCATAACTCCGGGTTTATATGCAACCTCAACAACCAACTGACCCTGCAACAGATTATCATTATTTATACTAAACTGTTGAAAAATATCCTCTGCCAGTAATCTGTTGGCAATATTTGCCGCCTCATCTTCACTGATTCCCTGAAAACGATAAACCTTAGCTGTCCTGACCCGGCTAATATCAGTAATACCCAGGGTATGATGAATATCATATAGTAATGCTTCCCCTATTGTGTCAGGAAAATCCAGCTTGTTCATGACTCTAACCTCTTGAATGGCCAAACATTCACCCCCTGCTGATTTAAAAACAACCTCCGACCCTTCCGAGCCGGAGATAATTGCTTGAATAGATAAATTCTATTATATCGAGATATAAAAAACAACTATATCAAGTATACCAAACCGCAAAAACCTATCTTCATATTCACACCGAACACATCAAAAACACTCCTGCCATAAGAAAATCATCTTACTATCATAACCGGACAGGAGGCATGTCTTACTACCCTATTACTGATACTTCCAATCAGGTATCCCTTTATTTCTCCCAATCCCCTATTTCCCATAACTATCAGGCTAATATCCTCTTCCTTGGCAAAATGACATATCTCCATGGCAGGATTACCCCAAAGCAATCTATAGCTGGCGTTAATATCCTCTTTTCCAAAAAGTGCTTTAGCATTTTCAATAATCCCTTCCCCACTCTGTCTCAAATCATCGTGAAGGTGCTGATAAGCACTTTCCGAACTGCCCGACTGATGGCGTTCATAGGGAGGAAGCACCGGTATTACATGAATAAAAACAACCTGGGAATTCATGGATTTGGCAAGCTCAATTGCATACTCAGCTGATCTTTGAGACTGGACAGACCCATCAAGGGGAACCAATATTTTTTCATACATAATAATTTCACCTTCATCTTTTTACTTAATTCCTTCAATACTGTTTTTCCAAATCCTCTTTTTATGGTCTAATTATTCAAATTTCCCTAAAACTGTCAAAAGCTTGACACTCCCAGACAGCAGGAATAAAATATGTATTCCTGCATTGCAATATAGCTTTCACCCAAGGTTGCACAGAAAATTATCAATATATATGGAGACCTAACAATATGTTTAAAATTTTTAAAAATTTATCGCCCTTTTCCGGAACACTGACTCTGGTTCTATTTTTATTGATCTTCCAATCCCTAGCCGACCTATATTTGCCAACCCTAATGTCTGATATTGTAGATATCGGAATTATCCAGGGTAATACATCCTATATTTACAAGCAAGGTCTATTTATGCTTGCTGTATCGATAACCAGTGCTGCAGCCATGATTTACAGCAGCTTTTTGTCAGCTCGTGTTGCCACCGGTCTGGGAAAGATATTGCGAAGCAAGGTTTTCTCCAGGATTGAAAGCTACTCCCTAAATGAATTTAACCTCTTTGGCACTGCATCCTTGATAACCCGAACCACTAATGATGTCAATCAGGTTCAGCAGGTATTGATAGTTATTCTGCGGATGATGGTGACAGCACCCATAACCTGCATAGGAGGTATTGCTTTGGCAGTGGCAAAGGATGCCAAGCTTTCTGGTATTTTCGCTATTATTTTGCCTTTGCTGACTATAGTTCTCTTTTTAATTGCAAAGAAAGGAATCCCTCTTTTTAATGCCATGCAAATAAAAACCGATACTTTAAACAGAATTTTTCGAGAGGGCCTTACCGGAGTAAAGGTTATCAGAGCCTTTGACCAAGGGGAATATGAAGAAGCCAGATTTTCACAGGCAAATAGAGATTTTACTGATACCTCCATAAGGGTGAATCGTTTGATGGCGTCCACAATGCCATTAATGATGCTGATAATGAATGTTTCAACAATTGCTATAGTTTGGTTTGGTGGAATTCGCATTGACCATGGCAATATGCAGGTTGGAGACTTGATGGCCTTTATTCAATATGCCATGCTCATAATGTTTTCATTAGTCATGATGTCCTTTATCTTTATAATGATTCCCAGAGCAGAGGCTTCAGCAAAAAGAATTAATGAAGTCCTGGATATTATTCCGGAAATCTCCGATTCCGAGGAAACCAAAACACCCTCCCACAATAGTGGACAACTGGAATTTAAAAATGTTGTCTTCAGATATCCCGGAGCCGAAGACCCTGCTTTAAGCAAGGTGTCCTTTACTGCCCAGGCCGGAAAAACTACTGCCATAATCGGAGGAACAGGCTCCGGCAAATCAACTTTGGCAAATCTGATTCTTCGCTTTTATGATGTTGAACAAGGAGAAATACTATTAAATGGGATTGACATCAGACATATGTCGCAAAAGGATTTAAGAAGCAGAATCGGCTTTGTTTCTCAAAAAACCGTCTTATTCAGTGGAACAGTCTCTGAAAATATTCAATATGGAAAAATTACCGCTTCAGAAAATGAAATAATCCAGGCAGCCGGTATGGCTCAAGCCACTGAATTTATCAATGAAGCGAAAGATAATTATAATTTTATTATTTCCCAAGGGGGAAGTAATGTGTCCGGAGGACAAAAGCAGCGGATAGCCATAGCAAGAGCATTAATCAGAAAGCCTGAAATTTATCTATTTGATGACAGCTTCTCTGCTTTGGATTATAAGACTGATCAGCAGCTCCGTTCTGCTTTGAAAAAAGATACTGAAAGAACAACCATTATTATAGCCCAAAGAGTAAGTACCGTTATGGAGGCAGATCAAATAATTGTTCTGGACCAGGGAGAGGTCATCAGCACCGGAAAACACACCGAGCTCATTAATTCATGCAGCATTTATCGTGAGATTGTTTCATCCCAGTTTTCTGAGGAGGAAATCTCATGATTAAAACCAACAGGGAAATCGCCTCTAAAACTATTATTTTTAGACTTCTTGGCTATCTAAGGCCTCAGAAAGTAAAGCTGGTCATTATTTTTTTTATGGCTGTCCTAAGCACGGTCTTTAGCATTGTCAGCCCCAAAATTTTAGGCAACACAACGACTATTGTTTTCAATGGGGTTATGGAAAAATACAACAATATTCCCGGTGCCCGTATTAATTTCGAATATATCCTGGATTTGTTGTTGCTTCTGACTGTGTTATACATAATAAGTGCATTTTTCTCATATCTGCAGCAGTATTTAATGGCAGAATTGGTGCAGAATACTATTTTCAATCTAAGAAATGCCACCTATAAAAAACTTTCCAACTTGCCTTTAAGCTATTTTGACTCTGTAAGCCATGGCGAAATTCTCAGCCGGGTCACCAATGATATTGATAACATAAGCTCTACTCTTCAGCAAAGCTTGACTCAGCTGATAACCGCCGCCATAACTCTCCTGGGCATTCTGATAATGATGTTAATAATAAGCCCCTTGATGACTGTGATTGCATTGGTTACCCTACCGCTATCCTTTATTTCAGCTGCTGTCATCACTAAAAAATCACAAATCTTTTTCTCCGGACAGCAAAAGGAATTAGGCAAACTAAATGGACATGTTGAGGAAATGTTCACCGGTCACCAGATAATCAAAGCCTTCGGTCAGGAAGATTTGGCTGTGGAAAAATTTGAAAAAATAAACACCCGGCTTTACAATTCTTCCTGGAAGGCACAATTTATTTCCGGCATCGTCTTCCCAATGATCAACCTAATTGGGAATATTGGCTATGTCGTAATTAGTGTTGCGGGAAGTATTCTTGTTTTAAAAAAATCAATTGAAATCGGAGATATTCAGGCCTTCATTCAGTATTCCCGTCAATTTACCTATCCAATAATGCAAACTGCCAATATTGCCAGTATTATCCAATCAACAATTGCCTCTGCAGAAAGGGTTTTTCAACTATTGGATGAAGCAGAGGAAACTCCTGAAAAAGAAAATCCCGAAAGAATTTTATTTCCTAAGGGAGAGGTGGAATTTGACAAGGTCTATTTTGGCTATCAAGATAACAATTTAATAATCGATAACCTCAGCATCCATGTTGCACCGGGAAGTAAAATAGCTATTGTAGGCCCAACCGGGGCAGGTAAAACCACCCTAGTCAATCTTCTGATGGGCTTCTACGATTTGAATATGGGAAGAATATTGATTGATAAAGTAGATATCCATAGTTTAAAACGTAATGAGCTCCGGAAAATGTTTGGCATTGTTCTTCAAGATACCTGGCTCTTCAATGGCAGCATCCGGGATAATATTTCCTATGGAAAGAAAGGGGCCAGCCCCGAGCAAATAATAAATGCCGCCAAAGCGGCCCATGCTGATCATTTTATCAGAACATTCCCAAGAGGATATGATACAGTCCTTGATGAGGAAGCAACAAATATTTCCCAGGGGCAAAAACAGTTATTAACAATTGCTCGAGCATTTCTTGCCGATCCGGCAATTTTGATTCTTGACGAAGCAACCAGCAATGTTGACACAAGGACAGAATTATTAATCCAAAAGGCAATGACCGACCTAATGAAAGGAAGAACCAGCTTTGTAATTGCCCACAGACTTTCAACAATTAAAGATGCCGACAGCATTTTAGTTATGGAAAACGGCAAAATAATTGAAACAGGAAGTCATTTTGAACTTCTCAAGAAAAAAGGGGTATATTCTGAGCTTTACTACAGTCAGTTCACTATTAAGTAAGCCGATGCAAAGGTGATATAATCAGCTAACTAACAATTTATAAAGAGGTGTAGAGTTGTCAACCAATAATATTCAGGTGGAAATATATACCGATGGTGCCTGTTCGGGAAACCCGGGCCCGGGGGGGTATGGAGTTATTCTTAAATATCGGGATACAATCAAGGAATTATCAGCGGGCTATCAAAGAACAACCAACAATAGGATGGAGTTAATGGCGGTTATTAAGGGTCTGGAGGCATTAAAAGCAGCCTGCCGGGTAAGTCTGTTTAGTGACAGTAAATATATTGTTGACGCAATAAATAAGGGCTGGCTGGCAAAATGGCAGCAAAACCAGTGGACAAAAAGTGATCGGTCAAGGGTTAAAAATATCGACCTTTGGAAAATTGTAGCCAGCTTACAAGATAAGCATGATATAACCTGGAACTGGGTAAAAGGTCATGCTGAAAATGAATTTAACAATCGTTGCGATGTTCTGGCTGTCAATGCCTCGAAAAACGCCCTTGCCTTAGAGGATGTTGGCTATCAGGAGTAAGCTTGGGTATCAGTAAATATAGGATTGAGCATTATTTTCTTTTCCTTCTTGGAAACAATGTTCTGTCTAAATATAAATGATAATTCCATTCCCCTATGATTATTATCCCAATAATTAAAAATACACCTATCCAAGATAAATTTGCATTAAGACTTTTTGACATCTCTGTCATGACCAGCATGGTAATAAATGCATCTCCAATAATTCCGGGCAAATTACCGAAATGTGGATAAATGACCAGATCTGCGGTCAAAAAGGCTGCAAGGGTTGCCAATACTGCTGTAATCGTTGCCTCCTTTATGTTTGCAGAACTGTATATAGGCATAAGCATACCAATTAACGGAGCAAACAACAAAAATTTTGTCAGCAAGGCATTTAAGTATCTTTTAAAGATTTTCAAATAATTACCTCCTCAGGCAGCTCTAAAATAAAAAAACATAGCAACCATAACAAGTATAACAAGGTAGTAAGTACCATGAAAGCTGTTTAATGACGCAAATTTTACTCCCTCATCCTCTACCTTCTCCTTAAGTCTTTTATAAATCAGCATTCTGCCCACAGCATCCATAACAATACTATCCACAATATCAGGATTACCCTGCTTCTGAAACATACTATCCACTGTGTGGGTCACAATTCGGTACTTAAGAGGTAACGGTGCATCTTTATAATAGCCGGATATAATTTTTCTTATTGTTCTTTTGTTATTGTGAAAAAACTTATAATACTCCCTTTTTTCTTCTCTATCAAGCTCCTTAATATTTTTTAGCAAAATATCGTAGATTTCTTCCTTTAAACTCATTTCCTTGATAACCAGTCTTGCCATCTCGGTAGACATAACTGCTTTGAATACCTCCCTAATTGCAGATTATTATTTCTTATAAAGGATTAGCAACAGATAAAGTCGAATAAATATCAAACTACTGGAGGTACAAAAATTGCAAATATTTGCGTTAATCGGACCCAGTGGAACTGGGAAAAGTCACAGAGCAATAATGGTAGCCCATCAAACCCAATCTGATGTAATTATTGACGATGGACTTTTAATCAAGGGCAATCAGATCCTGATCGGCACCACTGCAAAAAAACAATCAACCCGCATAGGTGCCATAAAAACCGCATTGTTTAATGATCCCACCATGGCTAAGCTGGCAGCCGACACTATTATTAAATATAATCCTGAGAGGATTCTTATTTTAGGTACCTCTGTGGGAATGGTTCAAAGAATAGCCAATACCTTAAATCTTCCGGAAATCTCAAAATATATTAAAATAGAAGAGGTTGCCAGTCCTGCAGAAATTAACAAGGCCCGTCTTAACAGAACAAAATATTCCAGACATGTGATTCCAGCCCCTACTATTGAAGTGTTAAGAGGCTTTCCGGGTATTCTGATAGAGCCTCTGAGAATATTAATCGGCAAAGAAAAAGGTAAAAAACGACAAGTCAAAAGTTGGCATGAGCAATCGGTTGTCAGACCTACCTTTACCTGTTATGGAAATATGACAATTTCCGAGCATGCCATTTCTTCAATAATTGAAATAAGTACCCGGGAAATATCCGCTATTAAAAATCCGGGGAAAATAGTAATAAACCAGACTGAAAATGGTTTAATTGTCGAAATAGCTCCTGCCTTCTACTTTGGCAACTCTCTGTCTGAGGTCTCGGCAAAACTCCAAACAATAATCAAGGATAATGTGGAATATATGACCGGCCTATCTGTAAAGTCAATAAATATTTCAATTAAAAATGTCCAAATGAAAAGAACCGGCTTCAGAAGGTAAACTATTATCTACGCTTGCAATAGCAGAGCATTGATTACCGAGGCCGCTATGTTGCTGCCTCCCCTATTTCCGGTTATGGTAATATATTCTATTCCTGCCCTCACTAAGATTTCCTTTGACTCGGCAGCACCTACAAATCCAACCGGTGTTCCTACCACTAAAGCAGGTTTGGCTCTGCCCTCATCAATCATTTTACACAAAGTAAATAATGCTGTTGGAGCATTGCCGATAGCTATTATTCCTCCATCAGCCAGATTTGCACCCTTGCTGATTGCTGCCATTGCTCTGGTTATCCCTTTTTCCTTCGCCTCCACAAGAACCTCCGGGTCATTAATCAAGCAAAAGCAGTCAATTGCAAACTGCTTTAATTTGCCGGAATTAATTCCAACCCTTAACATATTAACATCCGTCATTATTGATCTTCCTGCCTTTATGGCAGCAATTCCCGCAGTCACCGCTCCGGAAGAAATCTTGATATTTTCAGCGATGGCCAGATCTCCTGTAGTATGAATTATTCTTTTTATTACTGCTCTCTCACCCTCAGGAATTTTTGCCAAAAAAGGAATACACTCTTCTATAATAGCCATGCTTTTAGCCTCAATTATCTTGGGATCTGTTATTATTTCCACTAAACAACCTCCTTGATCCTGTCCAACAATATCTCGGCAATTCTACTATCAGCACCAATATTTCCGGCCAATTCAATTTCTATATCAGGATATTTAACTCTTTCCTGCTCCAGTATTTCAGGAATATCCTCTTTCATATGAATCCCGTTAAAAATAAAAAGAGGAACAACTATTACTTTTTCCACATTTTTTCCAATCGCCTCGGAAATAGCTAGGGCAAGATCCGGCTGGTTAAACTGAAGCATTGCACCCTCCACATAATAATAAATGCCCCTGTCCTTTATTTGGTTAACCAAATTATCCAGTATTACCTGAGCATCCTCAGACCTGCTGCCATGTCCTAATATAATTACCCCGGTTTTCATTGCTACAATCACTCCTCTATTTCCAATATATTGATCTTTAACAAGACCAGAGCTTTCTCAATTGTTTCCTTGATGCTGCCTGTTGCTCCCGGGGGTTCCGGAGGCCTTTTAATTACTATCACAGGTATTCCCAGTTTAATTGCAGCTGAAATCTTTTCCTGAAAACCGCCTTCCCTGCCACTCTCCTTAGTAACCAGCACATCTGCTTTGAAGTGATTCAGCATTGCAATATTTATACTTTCACTAAAGGGGCCCTGTATTGCAATCAAATCAGCCGGAGCAACTCCCATGTTCAGCAAATCAGCAATAATTACCGGATCAGGAGTTATTCTAAGGATTAATCGTTTATTTTTTGGCCCCAATGACTCTATAAAAAGTCCGGAATTTTTGCTACCAATAGTTAAAAAAATGCTGTCCCCAAGATTGCTAGCCTTTTCAACAGCCTGCTGATAGCTTTCAACTTCCACAACTAATGGGTTATCGATTGATTTCCCCTTAGGGCGAGAATAGCGGATATAAGCAATCTCTTTTTTTCTGCAGGCATATGTTGTGTTTTCGGTAATTTCCTCTGCATAAGGATGGGATGCATCTACAACAAGCCTGATTGAATAATTTTCTATTAGGGAAACCAGTCCCTGACGATTCAGTCTGCCTTGGACAGCATTAAGACCACAGCTCTTCGCAATATTATACCCATAATCTGTTGCTGTGCTGACTAATACTTTACAACCATGCTTTTCCAGTTGTTGAGCTATCTCTCTGCCATCTGAGGTCCCGCCAATTACTAAAATCACAGGCTGTATCCTCTCGGAGTCACCATGAATTCCCCCAATATTTTGGTATTGCTGTTCCCGATAAATACAGTGCTAAACATATCAATTCTATAATCAAGCAAGTGATCGATATCAGTAATAATTACCTCTTCCTCGGCTCTTTCAGCATTGCGGACAATACCTGCCGGATTGCTTCCCAAGCGATACTCTTTTACAATATCTATAACCTTTACTATCTGACTGGTTCTCTTATGACTTGCCGGATTATACAAGATAAGCACATAGTCTGCAGCAACAGCAGCTCTCACTCGCTCCCGGATAACATCCCAAGGAGTCAGCAAGTCACTTAAGCTGACAACAGCAAAATCATGCATCAATGGTGCTCCCAGCCTTGCCGCAGATGCATTGGCTGAAGTAATTCCCGGAATAATCTCTATATCTATCTTTGACCCTAGCCCTTCCTTTTCAATCATTTCCAAAAGCAATCCTGCCATCCCATAAACCCCGGGGTCACCACTGGAAATCACAACAACTCTCTTTCCTGTGAGAGTTTCATCTATAGCAGCCTGACAGCGCTGAATTTCCTTTGTCATTCCGGTACTTATTATTTCAATATTATTCAGAAGATCGCCAAGTAAATCTATGTAGGTTTTATAGCCAACCACCACTTGAGCATCAGCTAATGCCTTCAATGCTCTTGGGGTTATCAGATCTTTTGATCCGGGACCTATTCCCACCACCTGCAGTCTGCCCCTGCTATAGCCACCGTTATTCCCGAACCTATTGTTTTCTTCAGAAGAAGTTTTCCTCCCGGACACGCTAAAATCGCTGCTGGTTCGCATACACCGCCCACCCCCATTCTTTCTGCAACCCTATCCGACTTTGTTAATTTATGCTCATAGATACAATACTCAATTTCTTCTGCCTTATGACCTATCAATGGCACTTCCAGCCTTGCCGCTGCCTCAATAAGAGCCGCCTCACCGGTCTTTGCCTCAATAGTACTAAGGGCTTTTACCGAAAAAACACTTCGATCTATCATTTCTAGGGCATTATATATTTCTTTTAAAACTTCCTCAACAAAAACTCCCCGCTTACAACCAAGACCTATCACTAGATTAATAGGATACAGGATTATATCCCATTTTTCTGTATTAATTTTCCCCCGATTGCTGACTAGAATCTTAAATTTTTCTGCTTCCTCTGATGGCTGACCCAGCCTCTGAACCTTAAGCTGGATACTATTATCTGCCGGCAAATCAACTTCAGTGTGCAATATAATATTTTCGCCTCTGGCTAGAGCAGCATTTGCGCTTTTTACTGCATTCTTGGGAATTGCCCTAAGGCAATAATTTCTGGCAAAAATATCCAAGGCCGGAACATTATTTACATCGGTAGCTGTAGTTATTACCGGAATGGAACCTATGGCGTCAGCAATCTGCCTGGCAAGATCATTGGCTCCGCCCACATGTCCACTTAAGGCACTAATAATATATGCCCCCTCTTCATCCATTACAACCACAGCAGGGTCCTTATATTTATCCGTTATATGACCGGAGATTGTCCTGATAACAATCCCCAAGGCCATAATCATTATTAGTGCATCACAGGATTTAAAAAGCGTCTCAACTGATTCCCGGAAGGAACCCTCGAAGGGACTAACCTCACTAATTTGAGAAGCTATCGAATCCTGAGAAAAAACCTCAGCTTGATGCTGTTGCATATTCAGACAGTTAGCTACCTTTACTCCCAAGGCAGCACCCTTGTGTGTTAGTGCTAAAACTGCTATTCTCATTATTTTGACACCCTGAATCCATGGGAAAAATTTTTATCATAAAGCTTAGATAACTGGTAATCATCCGAAAAGACCTTGCCTACCAAAATCAATGCCTGTCTTGTTATCCCGGACACCTTTATCAAATCGACAATATTGTCCAGTCTCCCTCTAATCACCCTTTGGTCAGGCCAGGAAGCCCTTTCCACTACAACTACTCCCGTATCCGATTTGTAACCCCCGGCTGCCAACTCTTCCACTACTCGTTCGATCTGATTAATACTTAGAAATATGGCCATTGTGCAGTTATGCTGAGCCAAACTCTTCAATTGTTCCTTGTCCGGCACCGGAGTTCTGCCTTCAAGTCTGGTAAGAATGACTGTTTGACTAATCCCCGGCAAGGTGAGCTCATGAGGTATGGCAGCGGCTGCTGCAAAAACAGAACTCACCCCGGGAATTACTTCAAAGGAAATTCCCAGCTTAGTCAAAGCATCCATCTGCTCTTGAATTGCTCCATAAATGGAGGGATCCCCGGTATGTAGCCTTGCTACTGTCTTTCCTTCCAAGTCAGCAGCCTTCATGACCTCAATAATTTCATCCAGATTCATCGTAGCACTGTTATGCAACACTGCATCAGATCTGCCCAGCTCATATACAATATCTATATTTACCAAAGACCCGGCATAAATAATAATCTGAGCTTGAGCAAGGACTTTAGCGCCCTTTACTGTAATAAGCTCCGGGTCCCCGGGTCCTGCACCAATGAAATATATCACTCCGACACTCCTCCAGTCTATG
>JAAXTT010000190.1 GCA_013336365.1 Peptococcaceae bacterium | reverse complement strand
TGGTTTTAGCAGTGGTTTTTATAAGGGTGTAGGTAAATATTGCCGATACCTTTTTTGTTGTTTATACAGGCACTAATTAAGACATAATGCTTTTTGTTGATATTGGGCAAAAAATAAATATAATATAGACGGTTTGGTTGAAGGCTGAAAATCATTCGGTCTTTATCAAAGGAGATGATTTTTTAGAAATAAATCAAGGGTGTTATTATTTTTGATAATAAATATTATGACTGGGAGAGTGAGTAAATGGAGTCAGAAGCAATAAAAGTGGTTAATGAATTATTAATTATTATTGGGTCTCTTATTTTAATCGGTGTAATAGTTGCAAAAATAGCGGATATTGTTAAAATTCCCGATGTGGTCTTTTTTTTACTGGTAGGCATTCTGGTAGGGCCATCAGTAATGTCACTTATTGATCTGCCCGGTGAGAGTGTTGCCAACCAGCTTATCCTTGCCTTTGGATCAGCTCTGATTTTGTTCCATGGGGGAACGAGCCTAGATATTAAGGTTCTCAAGGGCGTATGGAAAACCATTGTCTATTTGGCCACCATCGGGGTAGTTGTAACTGTGCTGATAACCGGAATGGCTGCACATTATTTGCTGGGAATTCCAATTATTTTTGCCTTCCTGTTGGCTTCTGTCATTGCAGCTATTGACCCGGCCACCTTGATTCCTGTATTTCAACAGGTAAAGATCAGGGAAAGAGTTTCTCAGACAGTGCTTAGTGAGTCGGCCTTTAATGATGCCACCGCAGCTATCTTAGCAATGAGTTTGGTGGGCATAGTATCTACAGGTGTTTTTTCGGCCAGTGAAAGCCTGATTGTCTTTCTCAAAATGGTTGGTTTCGGTACATTATCCGGTCTGATAGTAGGCTTTGGCGTTGCATACCTGATTGGTCATACCAAGTTTGGCACCTTTAAGTCCTTTGCTCCGGTAATGTCAGTAATTGCCGTTATTGTTTCCTATGTGGGTGCTCATGAGATCGGGGGCAGCGGCTATATGGCAGTTTTTATTGCGGGAATTATCTTAGGCAATTTGGATTCCTTTAAGCTTCATTTGGGTGAGGCACATCATCTGGAGCAGGAGCATTTTTTGGAAAATCTTGCCCTGATAATGCGAATGTTTATATTTATTCTTTTGGGCACTCAGGTAAACTTCCAGATAATTCAGCAGTACTGGCTTGCCGGTATGGGTGTAGTGGCGGTATTTATGCTGGTGGCAAGACCCTTGACAGTACTTTCCTCAGCCTTGCTGGACCGAAAAGCGAAGTGGGAGAATAACGAGCTTCTATTTATGTTTTGGGTCAGGGAAACCGGAGTTATTCCGGCTGCACTGGCAGGTATCCTTATTGGGATGAAGGTGCCATATGCGGATGTTATTGCCAGCATTACCTTTTTGGCTATTTTGACAACCCTCCTGCTTCAGGCAAGCACCACCAAGGCACTTGCTAAAAAGCTTGGTTTGTTGATTGATCAGGGATAATATTTAAGTAATATTTTGGAATGGCATATTTTTGTAATAGATGTGGGGGAAATTGACTCTCGCGTCTATTGCAATTTAAGTCATAAAAATACCGCAATAATATGTGATGATAATCATTGGATATTCCCTTAAGCCTGGCTAGAGGACTGGGACAATTCCGGTCTTTAAGGAAAATGATTGATTTTTAGCAGATCCTGGTTTATAATGGCAAAAATAAAATATGGTTTTCGGTTGAGCTCTTTTTCTGAGAGTTTTCAAGGAACAGACCTATCGAGGTGAATGGTTATATTTATGTCACCCTTGTTTGTGAGTCTGTTTTTTTAGGTTCAACACTGGTTTTATAAGGGTTTCGGTAAATATTGCCGATACCTTTTTTGTTTTTTTACACAGGTATTGAGCATGGTGTAATGTTTTATATTGAAGTTGGCATAAAAAATAAATATAATATAGACGGATTGATTGAAGGCTGGAAATCATTCGGTCTTTGTCAAAGGAGCTGGTTATATAGAAAGAATCACCGTTGTTTTTATTTTTGACAATAAATAATATGACTGGGAGAGTGAGTAAATGGAATCAGAAGCAATAAAAGTTGTTAATGAATTATTAATTACCATTGGATCCCTTATTTTAATAGGTGTTTTAGTAGCAAAAATTGCAGATATTATAAAAATTCCTGATGTGGTGCTTTTTTTACTGGTAGGCATTCTGGTAGGGCCATCAGTAATGTCACTTATTGACCTGCCTGGTGAGAGTGTTGCCAACCAGCTTATTCTTGCTTTTGGATCAGCCCTGATTTTGTTTCATGGGGGTATGAGCCTAGATCTCAAGGTTCTCAAGGGAGTATGGAAAACCATTGTATTTTTGGCTACCATTGGGGTAATTGTGACTGCAGTGGTAACCGGATTGGCTGCCCAGTATTTGCTGGGAATCCCATTTATTGTTGCTCTTCTATTAGCCTCTGTAATTGCCGCTACTGACCCTGCCACCTTGATTCCTGTATTTCAACAGGTAAAGATCAGGGAAAGGGTTTCCCAGACAGTATTGAGTGAGTCTGCCTTCAATGATGCTACCGGAGCTATTTTAACAATGAGTCTGGTGGGCATCGTATCTACAGGTGTTTTTTCCGGCAGTGAAAGCCTGATTG
>JAAXTT010000189.1 GCA_013336365.1 Peptococcaceae bacterium | reverse complement strand
AGATGATTTTAGTGCCTCAGCTGTTAAAGAGGTGGGTAATGTTCTGGCCGGTTCATTTATCACAGCTATTAACAGCCTGACAAATCTTGATATTCATGCCAATGTGCCAATGCTGGCTTATGATATGCTGGGGGCGGTACTTACCTCCTTGATGGTAGCCAGCGGCAGAACAGAGGACCAGGTACTGGTTTTGGAGACTAAGCTTTTTCATGATAATTCAAATAATAACAATATTAGCGGGCACTTTTTTTTATTGACTGAGCCCGGTTCTATCGGGAAATTATTTGAAGCCTTGGGATTACCGCAAATTCAATCGGAGCTTTAAAAAATATGTTATAGCTTTATTGTTCTAGGAGGGAGAAATTTGAGTAAAAGAATATTAATTGCAGATGATGCAGCATTTATGCGCATGATGATCAAGAACATTTTAGAAAAAAATGGTTATACCATTGTAGGTGAAGCAGAGAACGGTAAACAGGCTTTGAATCTTTATGAGGAAACCAAGCCTGATTTGGTAACAATGGACATAACAATGCCGGAAATGGATGGTCTGGAGGCTGTGAAGGCAATCAGAGCTGTTGATTCCAACGCCAGCATTATAATGTGCAGTGCCATGGGGCAACAGGCAATGGTTATGGAGGCTATTCAGGCAGGGGCAAAGGATTTTGTGGTTAAACCCTTCCAGCAGGACAGACTGTTACAAGCTGTGGAAAGGGTCCTGTCAAGAGGATAGTAAATTAATCCTCACTTGCTAATAATATCAACCTGGCAGGGAAGTGTTTTGTTTGCAGGAAATTTTATCACAGAGTGAGATTGACTCACTGTTAGATGCTCTGACAACCGGAAAAATAGATGTTGAAGAGGCGTCCCTTGTTGATGAAAAAATCGTGGCCAAGCCTTATGATTTTAGGCGTCCAAATAAGTTTTCCAAGGAACATCTAAGAAGCTTAGAGATGGTTCATCAGCATTTTTCGCGTATTCTAAGCAGCTTTTTCTCAAGTTATTTAAGGGCAGCAATAAATGTAGAGGTTGCTTCAGTCGGTCAAATGATTTATGAAGAGTTTATGCGTTCTATACCGAGTCCGACGGTTTTAACCATTTTTGATTTTACTACTCTTGACGGAGTAGCCATTATGGAAACAAACAGCTCGGTTATTTTTCCTCTCATTGACTTACTGTTTGGAGGACCGGGAACTACCACAGATAAATCTCGTGAGTTAACTGATATTGAGATGACTGTGGTGAAGAATCTTTATGACAAGGTTTTGGAAAATCTAGCCATGGCTTGGCAAGATTTATATGAGATTGTTCCGGTTATAAGCGCAATTGAGACTAATCCCAGAATGCAGCAGATGTATTCTCCCAATGAAGTAGTTGCTTTGGTCACTTTTTCTGTATCGATTGATGAGGAACAGCGGGGACTAATGAATTTATGCATACCCCATGTTGTTCTTGAACCGGTTATCTCAAAGCTTTCAGTAAAACAGCAGTTTTTAAGATTGTCTGATAGTCCAAAGGATAAAGAGATTGGACTAATCAGGCATTGGCTGGGGTACTCTGATATTAATCTGGAGGTATTATTGGGAGAGACCGAGATAACAGTAAATGATTTTTTTGTTTTACAGACTGAGGATGTTTTGGTGCTTTCAAGACGTGTTGACCAGGATTTAGATTTATATATTGAAAATGAATTAAAATTTGGAGTCCAGGCTGGCAGGATTAATCAAAATCTTGCTGTTCAGGTGGTCTCCCTTACCGAGGGGGGCAAGGAAAATGAGTGACAATAATATGCTCAGCCAAGATGAAATAGATGCTCTCCTTAGGGGAGGGCCTAGCCCGGTTGCTGAGGATGTTTCTGAAGAAATAGCTGTAGCACCAGCTCCAGGGGACGCTCCAATTGAGGAATTTAACGCAGAGCCGGAGCCGGCAGCAGAAGAGATTGCGCCACAGGAAGTTGGAGGGATTCCCGATAAGATTGAATTTGCCGAAATAGCCGATACCCCTGAAATTAAGGAAGTATTTGAGGATTCGGCAGAGTCTTCCGAGTTTTTGGTAAGCTTTTATGACAATCTATTAAGTCAGCAAGAAAAGGATGCCTTGGGAGAGGTTGGCAATATTACCATGGGTTCAGGATCGACGGCATTGTCGGAACTTTTGAACCAAAGGGTTGTTATAACCAGTCCTAAGGTTAATCTTATGTCTCATGAACAGTTTTTTGCCAGCTTTGAGGTCCCCAATATTGTAATTCAGGTTGACTTTAATGCAGGAATAACCGGATATAATATTTTAATCATCCGAATGAAGGATGCCATTGTTATGGCAGACTTGATGATGGGTGGTGTTGGCGATATTCATGAGGGTGAAATAGGGGAAATTGAATTAAGTGCTGCCTCTGAGGCTATGAATCAAATGATTGGCTCGGCATCTACCTCCTTGTCCTCCATGTTTGGTGTGTCAGTTAACATATCACCGCCAATCACCAATATTTGGGATGTGGGTAAGAAATATAATCTGCCCATTGAGGATGAAGTTATTGTTGTGGTTTCCTTTGATATGAAGATTGGTGATTTGCTTGATACAGAAATAATGCAAATTATGAGTGTAGGAACTGCTAAAACCCAGGTTGAGCT
>JAAXTT010000011.1 GCA_013336365.1 Peptococcaceae bacterium | reverse complement strand
CTCTTCCGATCTATTCCTATCGAGGATGTGGAGGTAGGAATACTTATTTCCTGGTCGCCTCGAATAATTCTGGCCTCTTTTGCCTGCAATCCTATGAGCGTTTTTATTGCCTGGGTAGTTTTGCCCTTTGCATTGGCTTCCAGTGTTTTACCCAAAAGAACCAGAGTGATGATAAATGCCGAGGTTTCATAATACACCTGGTGCAATCCAAGCTCTTTACCCCAAAAGGTTATTATCACACTGTAAATAAAGGCGGAGGTCGTCCCAAGAGCAATCAGTACCGACATGTTAGTTCCACCACTTTTAAGCGCTCGGTAGGAATCCTTGTAAAATTGCCAGCCTGCAATTAATTGGACCGGAGCTGCTAAGGCAAGCTGAAAATAGTTGTTATGAATAAAGAAAAGCCAAGGCCAGTTAATATTTAAGAGCATGGCTATCATATATATAAAAAGCGGAGCAGATAGCAAGCCGGCAAGAAAAAGCATTCCTTTCTGCCTTATTAATTCCTTTTCTCTTTCCTTCTCCAAATCAAGGACCATTTCTTCTTGAACCAGATGAGCGGAGAAGCCCAGGTCGGATATAGTGCGGAGAATCTTTTCGATTGAGAGCTCATTGTTGGATATTGTCAAGGCAGCCTTTCCGGCCACTAGGTTGACATTTACTTTTTGAACTCCCGGCAAGGCAGTCAGGGCCCGTTCTATTCTGGTGGAACAGGCAGAACAATTCATGCCTCCAATTAACAGCTGAATTTTTTCCTGGGCAATCCTGTATCCAGTTCCGGTAATTGCTTCAAGTATAATATTGAAGGCTATAATGCTTGGATCAAAAACTACCGTGGCCTTTTCTGTTGTAAGATTGACATTGGCACTGACAACCCCGGGCAGGGCAGTCAAAACCTTTTCGATTTTTACAGCACAGGCGCTACAGTTCATCCCGAATATTTGTATATTTTTAGTAATAATAGTCAAGTGAATCACCTCAGTTTTATTTTAACACCTTTGTCAGTATTCAACCAATAATATATAATTAAGAATAATAATCACAAAAGTCAGTGGATTGTCCAGCTATAAAGGATTTGCAAGTAATGAGTCGAATTATTATTGTATTTAAAGATATTGGTTAAAGTTACTATTTTCTTCAAGTCAAGGTGAATTAAATATTAAAAATCTAAGGAGACAAAATGTTTTTTGACAGAGCCAAGGTTTATCTAAAGGGTGGAGATGGTGGCAGCGGCTGTATTGCTATGCGTCGTGAAAAATATGTACCGGATGGTGGTCCCTGGGGCGGGGATGGCGGCGGCGGCGGCAACATTATTATGGTGGCCGATGAGGGTCTCAGGACCTTGGTAGATTTTAGGTATCAGAGACATTACAAGGCCCCGAGAGGTGTTCATGGCAAGGGAAAAAACATGCATGGGGCAACAGGATCAGATCTTTTTTTAAGGGTTCCGGTAGGCACAGTGGTTAAGGATGCGGAAACGGGAAGGTTGATTGGTGATATGACCAGACATGGGCAGAAAATGATTGTAGCTCATGGTGGTCGGGGTGGTAAGGGAAATACCCGGTTTGCCACCCTAACTAATAGAGCTCCCAAAATGGCGGAAAAGGGAGAGCCGGGACAAGAAATTTGGGTCACTATGGAACTAAAGCTTTTAGCAGATGTTGGTTTGGTTGGCTTGCCCAATGCCGGCAAATCAAGTCTTATTTCGAAAATATCAGCAGCCAGACCAAAAATTGCAGATTATCCCTTTACAACTTTAGTGCCCAATCTTGGCATGGTTAGAGTTGATGAGGGTGAAAGCTTTGTTGTGGCTGATATCCCAGGATTGATTGAAGGTGCTCATTCTGGTGCAGGTCTGGGTCATGAATTTCTGCGGCATGTTGAAAGAAATCGGATGCTGGTTCATTTAGTGGATATGTCCCCCAGCGAGGGAAGCAACCCCTCAGAGGACTTTGAAACGATAAACAGAGAACTGGAGCTATATAATGCCAGTTTAGTAGATAAGCCTATGATAGTTGCAGCAAATAAGATGGATATGCCGGGGTCAAAGGAGAATTTTGAAATATTCAAAAATAAATATGAACCCAGCTATCAGATTGTACCTATATCAGCCCTGACCGGAGAGGGTATTGAGCTTTTACTTAGTAAGGTATCAAATCTATTGGCAACAATTCCTTTGCCCCAGCCTGAGTCTGAGGATGAGGTTGTACATACTCCTGAACCAAGGTTTGTCATTGAAAAAAAAGATGGAATAATATATATTACCGGGAAAGAAATAGAGCGTCATGTGGCAATGACTGACCTGGAAAATGAGGAAGCCTTGATTCGTCTGCAAAAAATAATGACCTTAATGGGTATAGACCAGGGACTGGCCGAGGCAGGGGCAGAAAAAGGTCAGATGGTAAAAATAAAAGATTTTGAATTTGAGTATTCAGAATAGGTCATGATATAATGCGTTTTATAATTATTTAACTGCAAAATTTCAGAAAAGGATATTGAGTGATTAGTAATGAGGGATAGAAAAGAACTTTCAGTATTGAAAAGAATTGTTGTTAAAATAGGCTCAAGCTCTATTGCCCACAAAAACGGCAAGCCTAACCTGGCCAGATTGGAAATATTGGTTAAGGAGCTTGCAAATCTTCGTAGCCGGGGTGTTGAGGTGATTTTAGTTACCTCCGGTGCTATAGGAGTTGGAAATAATCGCCTTGGTTTCTTGAAGCGACCTCAGACCATTCCGGAAAAGCAGGCTGCAGCTGCTGTAGGGCAGGGACTGCTGATGCATATATATGAAAAATTATTTTCCGAATATGGGGTAACAGTAGGACAGATTTTATTGACAAAAGAGGATTTTTCTGACCGAAGACGATTTTTAAATGCCAGGAATACCCTATATGCGCTAATGAATTTGGGTGTTATACCGATAATTAATGAGAATGATACTGTTGCCATTGATGAAATAAGGGTGGGTGACAATGACACTCTGGCAGCCCTAGTCGGAGGTCTGGCAGATATAGATTTGCTTATCTTGCTTTCTGATGTTGACGGACTTTATTCTTGTGATCCTCGCACTAATAAGGACGCAGGTCTTATTTCTGAGGTTCTTGAGGTTAATGAAGAGATAGAGGCCTTGGCGGGAGGGGCTGGTAGCTGTCTTGGTACAGGTGGAATGGCTACAAAGGTACAGGCAGCTAAAATTGCTGTTCAATCCGGTTTTATCATGGCTCTGGCTAATGCCGATGAAAAAGAGGTTATTCAAAAAATTGTTTCCGGAGAAAGCATAGGAACAATCTTCTGGCCTCAAGGAAAAATGGAGCATAAAAAACGCTGGATTGCCTTTAGCTCGACTGTTCAGGGCAAGATAATTATAGATAAGGGAGCTTCCCAGGCCTTACTATTTAAAGGGAAGAGTCTTTTGCCCTCTGGTATTTTGGGAGTCGACGGTGTTTTTGAAATTGGAAATACAGTTTCAGTTGTAGAAAGCAATGATCGGGAGATAGCTAGAGGGATTGTTAATTATTCCTCCCAGGATATTGTAAAGATAAAGGGCTGTCAATCTGAGGAGATTAAAAATGTTTTGGGTTATCAGGACTACGATGAAGTAATTCACAGAAATAATATGGTATCGAATGTATAGGTGCAGGAGGCAAAAAAATGTTTGAACAGGAAATAAGGATAAAGGGCCAAAAAGCCAGGAAGGCGTCAAGGTTGTTGGCAGGAGTATCTGCCAGTTTAAAGGACAGTGCCTTGCTACTTATGGCAGATAGCTTAGTTAGGGAAACCGAAAAAATAATTGAGGCAAATGGAATAGATGTACAAAGGGGTATTGACAAGGGCCTCTCCAAGGCACTTGTTGACAGGCTTCTATTAAATCCCCAGCGCATCCAGGATATGGCCCAGGGCTTAAAAGAGGTTGCGGCATTGCCTGATCCTGTGGGCGAAGTGGATTCTATGTGGCAGAGACCCAATGGTATTCAGATTGGCAAGATAAGAGTTCCTATGGGGGTAATTGGCATTATTTATGAAGCAAGACCAAATGTAACTGTAGATGCTGCCGGTCTCTGTCTGAAATCAGGTAATGCTGTTTTGTTGAGAGGAAGCTCAGAGGCAATTAATTCCAATAAGATTATTTCTAAGATAATAGCAGATGCGGCATTTAAGGCAGGTCTGCCCCGGGATATAATCCAGCTGGTGGAAAGCACAGACCGGGAAGCTGTCAATGTAATGCTCAAGGCAAATGGTATAATTGATGTACTAATTCCCCGAGGCGGCGCCGGGCTTATAAGGGCAGTGGTAGAGAATGCAACAGTACCGGTTATCGAGACAGGTGTGGGCAATTGTCATGTTTATGTAGATGAATTGGCAGATTTAAAAATGGCTGAGGACATTGTAATTAATTCAAAATGTCATCGTCCCGGGGTATGCAATGCAATGGAAACACTTCTTATTCACAGTTCCTTAGCGGACTCTTTTTTGCCTGTCGTACTGGATAGACTTAAGGGACTTGGTGTTGAATTAAGAGGTGACGAAAGAGTTAAAAAATATGTTGGCTGGGTAAAGGATGCCACTGAAGAAGACTGGTACACAGAATATCTAGATATGATTTTGGCGGTCAAGCTTGTTGACAGTATGGATGAAGCAATTGAGCATATTTACACTTACGGGACAAAGCACTCAGAGTCTATTGTTACCAAAGATTACAGCAGAGCAATGAGATTTCTTAAGGAAATTGATTCATCTGCGGTGTATGTCAATGCCTCAACCAGATTCACTGACGGACATCAGTTCGGGTTTGGTGCCGAGATAGGCATTTCCACTCAAAAGCTTCATGCTCGGGGACCAATGGGTTTAAAGGAACTGACTACCTATAAGTATATTATCTATGGAAATGGTCAAATAAGATCCTAGGGAGACTGATATATTCAAATACGGGATAACTTGCTATTTCAAAATTTAACAAGAATAATCCGAGGGCAAGCATAATAAAGTTTTTCATAGTGAAAAATAAATATAATAGCGGATTTACTGTTTTAATCGTAATGACGCTTAATATTAATACAGCTAAAGAGGTATTTATATGTCTGATAACTTTCGGATTGATATTTCAAGAGATAAGATGACAGCTACTGTCAGAGTGCTGGGCCATGAACCTCCTGAGGGGGAGGAGATAATTGCCAAGCTTAAATCGGCAGGGATTAACTTTGGTCTGATTTCAGATGTGTTTACTCAGTGTATTTGTCTTAAACCCGGGGAGCCTTTAGTTATAGCACAAGGACAGCCACCAGTGCCGGGTGTTAACGGCTGGGTGGAATTTATATGGGAAAACGACGATGAGTCGGAAGAGGTTGAAGATGAGGAAACCATAGATTACCGGGAAACCAGCAAGCTATGCTCGGTAAATGAAGGTGACCTGTTGGCAGTAAGACATCCTGCTACCAAGGGCCAGCCGGGGAGAGCAGTAACCGGTGAGGTTGTTTTTCCTCCTGAACCTAAGGAGGCGGTAATTAATTTTGGTAAGGGTGTGAAACTATCCTCTGATGAGAACAAAGCCTTTTCAACTATTCAAGGAATGCCGGTCGGCAAAAGGTCCGGGGTAGTTGCTTTAGTTAAGGTAGATCATTCCTACACAGTCAATGGGGATGTTTCCATGAAGACAGGTAATATCAGATTTAAAGGTGATGTGGTGGTAACGGGCAATGTTACTGAGACAATGGTGGTAGAGGCATCGGGGAATGTTAAAGTCAGTGGGATAATTACCGGGGCTCATGTAATGTGTGGGGAGAGCCTGGTAGTAAACCGGAACATTATCAGCAGTGAAATTACTGCAGGCATGGGCTATGTGGAATGTGGAAAGATAAAGTATATTATAGAGGACCTAGTTAATGATTTTAATAAACTGACTATGCTACTTGAACAGATGAAGGATAAGCTGGAGGTAGCTGACAAGCTGTCCTTTGCTCAGATAATTCATGGAGTTATCGATAATCGCTATAAAAATATAAAGGTTAACATCAAGCATCTTTTAAGCACAATTACCTTTAATCTACCCTTTGAGGTGGTGGATGCAATTGAGGCAGTCAAGATAATAACCGGGGTAAGCTTTAACCATAAGGATTTAATGAAAATGATCGACGATTTAAATAACGCACTGAACATAATGGAAATCCAGGATGTTTCCACGTCGATTGTAACCGCAAATTCAGTTAATGGTGCTACGATTAATTGCTCTGGAAAAGTATCTGTCATTGGAACCGGTTGTGTAAATTCAAATATCTTTGCCGGTGGCAATGTGCGAATAGTCGGTCCCTTTAAGGGCGGCCAGATTGTTAGCGAAGGCAATGTTGAAATAGACGAGCTGGGCAGCAGTCTTGGCTCACCGGTATTAGTAAGGGTCAAGTCTAAGAACTTTATTAAGGTTAAGAAGACAAACCCAGGATGTGTCATCCAAATAGGGTCAACTAGGATAAATATTGCAAAGGAACTAAGTGCTGCCAAATTTGTTATAGGAAGTGACGCTGAAACAATTGATATTGTTTAAATTAATATTCAAGTAAGTTAACTTTGAAATTGCTTTTTTTGAGGCGTTTTTAGGTAGTATTAATTTATTATGAAATATAATGTGAAATATTAAGCAGAGGTGAGAAACAGGAAGACTTATAAAGTATAAGCATAGACTGGATGTCACTATGGTTAGTAGTGATTATTGTCAGTAATTTTCATATTATCTATAATGTAGATGTTTTGACTAAGGAATTGAGACGAGGTGTAACAGATTGACAATGATATGGTATTCCACGATTGGCCTCTTATTGACAGGAGGTCTTTTGTCATTATTTTTTAGAAAAAACGAGGTTTATAGTAACACTGCTGCTTACCTTTGCTCCGCCTTTGCAGCCCTGTGCAGTGGTTTCCTAGCAATTAAAATATTATTGACAAACCAAACACTAATTGTGATGCTTCCCAAGGTGCTTCCCTATACACAAGTTACTATGAAGATAGATAACTTGGCGGGTTATTTTATTTTAGTAATTTCTGTTTTAACATTGGCAGTCTCGGTTTATTCCTTCGGTTATGGTCAGGAGTATTTTGGAAAGGGTAAAATCGGTCAGTTGGGATTTATGTTCAATATATTTATCCTGACTATGTTATTGGTGGTGACAGCTAATAATATATTGCTGTTTTTATTTGCATGGGAATTGATGTCTCTAGTGTCTTTTTTGTTAGTTTTGTACGAGCATGAGTATATAAAGGTTAGAAATGCAGGGTTAGTCTATCTGATTATGACACACATTGGATCCTTGTTTTTAGTGCTAGGTTTTTTGATTATGTATCAGCAAACTGGTTCTTTTGAGTTTGATCAATTGGCGGTGGGGGTAAGACAGCTATCGCCAGAGTTGAAGAATATAATTTTTATTTTTATGTTGATAGGCTTTGGCACTAAAGCGGGTATTGTTCCCCTACATGTTTGGTTGCCTCGGGCTCACCCTGCTGCGCCGAGCCACGTTTCTGCATTAATGTCGGGTATTATGATAAAAACTGCTTTATATGGTCTTATTAGAGTGCTTTTCCATATGCTGGGTTCTGGCTCAGTTTGGTGGGGTGTACTAATCTTAATTTTGGGTGTTATCTCTGCCTTGCTTGGAGTTTTGTATGCTTTAATGGAGCAAGACTTAAAGCGGTTATTGGCTTTTTCTAGCGTTGAGAACATTGGAATCATATTTCTTGGCTTAGGTGCAGCGATTATTTTCAAAGAGCACGGTACACCTATGCTTTCCGCAATTGCACTCACAGCCGGGCTGTATCACTTATTTAACCATGCAGTATTCAAATCCTTGTTGTTTATGGGTGCAGGAGCTGTTCATATGGCTACTCATACCAGAAAAATTAATAAATTGGGTGGTTTAATAAAAACAATGCCGTGGACAGCATTATTTTTCCTTATAGGCTCGGCATCTATTTCTGTTTTGCCACCATTTAATGGTTTTGTTAGTGAATGGTTGACATTCCAATCTTTGTTGGCACTTAGTTTTAATATATCAGATACCACCATTAAGATTATGGCACCTGTTGCCGGATCGGCCTTAGCCCTTACCGGAGGTCTAGTTGCAGCATGCTTTATAAAAGCTTTTGGGATATCTTTTTTGGCTCTTCCTCGCAGTAAAAATGCGGAAAAAGCAAGAGAGGTAAATTTAAGTATGCGTATAGGCATGGGGATTTTAGCCGGACTTTGCATATTAATGGGTATTTTCCCAAGCCTTATTTTTAGACTTCTTGATGGGGTTAGTCTTTCTTTAGCGGGAGCAGGGGTTTACGGACAACTTAACGGGGGAGCTTGGCTTAGTGTTTTGAACATTCCAAATGCATCAGGAAAAGGAATTTCGATGGATAGTTTAAGTTTGGGGATTTTGTTAGTTTTAGCGATACCAGTGGTTTTACTCATAACCAGATTTATTGGTGGCCGAACCAAACGAAGTAAGGATGAAACCTGGAACTGTGGAAAGACTCTTATCCCGGCGATGGAATATACCGCTACTTCCTTTTCAAATCCCATTAGAATTATTTTTCGGTATATATTCTGGCCGTCTCAGGACATAATTAAGGAAGATAAGGGGTCACCATATTTTACGAAATCTATTAAATATCGTTCTAGAATAACACCTGTATTTGAGGAATATTTATATCGTCCCATAAATTGGGCAGTAATTTATATTTCTGACAAAATGGGGTCTGTACAATCGGGAAGTATTCATATCTATTTAACATATATATTAGCAACAATAATAGCTTTGCTATTGTTTGCCAGATAAGGGGGACATGGAATGACCTCGAAAATTGCAATAGTCATAGGTCAGTTGCTGTTTGTGATGGCACTGGCACCACTTTTAAGTGGGGTTATTAAAAAAACCAAGGCATCTTTTCAAACTAGGCAAGGTCCGGGATTTTTACAGGTTTATAGAGACATTTATAAGTGGTTTCATAAAGATAGTGTGATATCAGAACATACTTCATGGATTTTTATAGTAACCCCATATATTTATTTTTCCGCATTGTTTGTGGCTGCGCTTTTGATACCGACATTTACTACAGTTCAACCCTTAGGATTTGCAGGGGATGTTATTGCGGTAATTTATCTGTTTGCATTAGGTCGTTTTTTTATGAGTTTAGCCGGGTTAGATGCCGGGAGTGCTTTTGGAGGAATGGCAAGTAGCCGTGAGGCTGCTGTATCCTCAGTTATTGAGCCGGCTATGATGCTAGCTATTTTTTCAGTGGCACTGGTTGTTGGATCTACTAATCTAGGTATAATCAGTGAAACCTTCAGTTCAGAGATTGTGTTTAATTTATCACATATATTGGCTTTTATGGCAATGGCTGTGGTAACAGTTGCTGAAACAGGACGCATTCCTGTTGACAACCCAGATACACACTTGGAGCTCACCATGGTCCATGAGGGGATGTTGCTGGAGTATTCCGGCAAGGAGTTAGCCCTAATGATGTGGGGAGCTTCGATAAAGCAGTTATTAGTATACAGTCTGTTAGTTAATGTTTTTTTCCCGATTGGGATAGCCAACAATTTTGATTTTATAAGTATTTTGATAGGATTGTTGTCATTTATATCTAAAGTTTTCTTTGTTGGGATAATAGTAGCTGTCATTGAGACCTCTTTTGTAAAGATGCGTTTTTTCAAAATTCCAGACTTATTAGCTGGAGCCTTTATGCTGGGGTTGTTGTCATTAGTATCCAATTATGTTTTGGGGAGGTAACAACAGATGAGTCTTGAACTTATAAAGCAAATTATGGATATATTAATTGGACTTATATTAGTAACACCATTTTTGGTCATTGGTAGTAGAAGGCTTGTTTTTTGTGTAAAGATAATTGCTTTGCAAGCAGTTTTGCTGACAGCTGTGTCTATGTTGATGGCATTTTATACGCAGGAAGCCGAAATTTATATGGTTGCAGGTTTAACCTTTATTATTAAAGTTTTGTTTATTCCCTACTTGCTTTATTGGGTTATAAAGAAGATTAAGGTGAAAAAAGATACCATGGATTTTATCGGTACTAAGACTTCGCTTATATTAGCAGGTATGTTAGTTATCCTGTCTTTTACGATTACTCCTCAGGCACTAAGTAAGGGTGATATTATGTTTGGTAATTCTATCCCCGTAGCCATATCATTGTTGTTTTTAGGTTTGTTTGAGATAATTACCAGAAAACAGGCATTGATGCAAGTAATTGGAATTCTTATGATGGAAAATGGTCTGTATTTAGTTGGAGTGGGGACCACATATGGTATGCCCTTGGTAGTAGAACTAGGTATATTTTTGGACATTTTTGTGGGAGCTTTGATAATGGGTGTTTTGACTTTCCAAATCAATAGAACATTTGACTCAATTGATACTAACCAGTTGAAAAACTTGAAAGGATAGCTAAAATGGAACTATTGCTTTTGATAATACCTTTAACTGTAGCGTTGTTATGTACTATTTTTAAAGAAAGAAAGATATTGGAAGTATTAAATTTATTGGGTGCAACTTTATGTCTTATAATAGTTTTTTTTATTAGCCGACAAGTATTTGCCAATGAATATGTAAACAGGGAGTGGGGGCTATTTTATATTGACCCCTTATCGGCCTTTGTTATCTTGATTATAGGTTTAGTGGGGTTTGCTACGGCAATTTACAATATTGGTTATATTAGGCGAGATATACTTAATGGAGTAATTAAGGAAGAGCGTATTAAGTGGTATTATTTTTGGTATTATATTTTTATATTTTCAATGTTTTTGGTTGTAACAACACGAAATATGGGTGTAATGTGGGTGGCTATTGAAGCTACTACACTGGCTTCTGCATTGCTGGTTGCTTTTTATAATAATAAACATTCATTGGAGGCAGCTTGGAAGTATATTATTATTTGTACAGTAGGAATTATTTTTGCGTTATTTGGAACATTTATTCTTTATTACGCTGCAGTTCCTATAACTGGCGAAGGAAGCCAAACCCTTAATTGGATAAATCTGATGGGTGCAGCGGGAAAAATAGATCCCAAACTATTAAAATTAGGTTTTATTTTTATCTTAGTAGGTTATGGTACCAAAGCCGGATTAGCACCAATGCATACCTGGCTTCCTGATGCTCATAGCCAAGCGCCATCTCCGGTAAGTGCGGTATTATCGGGGGTGCTGTTAAATTGTGCTCTTTATGCCATTATCAGAAGTCATTTAATTATATCTAAAGGAATTGGAATAGAATATTCTTCAAATTTACTGATTATTTTTGGACTTATCTCAATGGCTGTGGCTTTGCCATTTGTTTTTGTACAGTATGATTTTAAAAGGCTGCTTGCTTATTCAAGTGTTGAGCATATTGGAATAATAGCTGTTGCAATTGGATTAGGTGGTCGAATGGCTGTATATGGAGCTATGCTACACATGTTTAACCATGCAATTAATAAATCTCTCTTGTTTTTTGTAGCAGGGAATATTACTCAGAGATACCGAACAAAAAAAATTGCCCGGATTATAGGCGTGCTAAAAGCAATGCCAATAACCGGAATCGCATTATTATTTGGTGCCTTTGCTATTACAGGACTACCTCCCTTTAGTATATTTATAAGTGAATTCACTATATTAAGTTCCGGTTTTTCTCAAGGTCGATATATTGTTTCGGTTATATTTTTAATATTAGTTACATTGATCTTCGCCGGAATTATGTATTTTGTTGTTAAAATGGCTTTCGGTGAGCCTCCAGCAAAGTTAGCTCTTGGTGGTGAGAATTTTTTAACAGGTGCACTGCTATTAGTTATGCTGACCGTGCTGATTTTATTCGGAGTATGGATACCACCATTTTTTGATCAGATGCTGAATCAGGTAGTAGGTGTAGTTGGAGGAGGTGGCATTTAGTATGATTAAAAATAATGAACAACAAAAGTTAATTGAACAACTTAATGAGAAGTTTGGTTCGGATATTGAGGTTTTGACAAAAGTCTGTAGTGAAATAATCTTTAAAATATCGCTGAATCAGGTTCAGGATATTTGCCTGTTTATGAAAGAGAACTTGGGATTTGACTTGATTTCTATGATAGGTAATGACGAGAGGGAAGTCGAGGGACACTTCGCTATTTATTATATTTTTGCCTGCTATAGAAGGAAATATCCAGTGGTATTAAAGGCCTTTGTGGAGGAAGATAAGCCGGAATTTCCGTCAATTACTCTTTTGATTCCTGCAGCACATTGGTATGAACGCGAGATCAGAGATATGCTGGGCATAGAGCCTATCGGCCACCCAGATACGAGAAGACTGGTTCATCACAGTGACTGGCCTGTTGGACTTTTTCCTTTGAGACGAGATTTTGATCCACAGCAAGTTGTTCCCCGTTACAGTGGGGAAGATCAGTTTCAGCGGGTAAAAGGGCATGGAATTGTTAATATCCCAGTGGGACCGATTCATGCAGGCATTATTGAGCCCGGTCATTTCCGTTTCAGTGCAGTAGGTGAAAATGTCATCAATCTTGAAGCTCAATTATTTTACACTCACCGAGGATTGGAAAAACAATGCCAAGATCAATCTGTTGAAAAGGCATTATTTGTGTCTGAACGTATTTGTGCAGCATGTTCTTTATCACATTCCACTGCTTATTGTCAGGCTGTGGAAAAAATAGCGGGTATCCAAGCACCGGAGCGGGCGAGATTTATACGTACTGTGGCTCTGGAGTTGGAAAGACTTTACAATCACATAGGAGATGTTGGCAACATTTGTGCCGGAGCTGGATTTAGTTTTGGTGTAATGCACGGTGCTAGACTTAAAGAAGAGATAATGAAATTGAATGAAGCCATTTTTGGAAGTCGTTTTTTGAGAGGAATTAATATTCCCGGTGGGGTTAGGTGGGATTTGGAAACTAGGAAGAAAAAGATAATCCTTGAGGTACTGGGAAGTGTTGAAAAAGACTTTCGTGAAGTTGCAGAAATTATTCTTAGTAATGACTCATATCTTGACAGAGTGGAAACAACAGGAAAACTTTTGCATAAGACTGCTTATGATTTGCATGCAGTCGGACCGGCAGCACGAGCGGCTGGTATTGATCAGGACTGCCGTCGGGATTTACCTTATGCAGCATATGACCAAATAAAGTTTGTAATTCCTACATACACGGAAGGGGATGTTCTTGACCGTATAAATATACGGGTGGATGAAATTTACGAGAGCATCGGAATCATACGTCAGGCTTTAGAAAAAATGCAGGAAGGTCTGATAAGAGTGGAATTAAAACAGTTACCTGCCTATCAGGTGGCTGTCGGAATTGTTGAATCGCCACGGGGTGAAATTGTTCATTTCCTTATGACTGGACCTAATAACACTGTGTATCGCTATATGGTACGATCAGCCTCATACTGTAATTGGCCTGCATTATTGACTACGGTACCTGGAAATATTGTTCCCGATTTTCCTCTAATAAATAAAAGCTTCGAACTTTGCTATGCATGTCTTGATCGATAAAGGTGGAATTTAAATGTTAAGGATATTTAGAAAAGGCTACAAAACAGGAATGTCAACAGATAGTTATCCCTATGATAAAAAACCGGTGTCATCTAATTTTCGTGGTAAACCAGTGTGGGACTCAGATAAGTGTAATTTGTGTGGATTATGTGTTGAATGCTGCCCCACAGGTGCGATTGCTATTGAAAAGAGCAAAATACCATATGTTCAGGTAGAAAAATGCATTTTCTGTGGTTATTGCGAAGACCAATGTGCCAATGGAGCTGTAACTATGGGTGATGAATATGAATTGACTTTGCCGGAGAAGACGCAGTCGGAACGATTCAATAAAGGTCAACCGGGCTTTGGTCGTTCAGTCCATATAAGACATCTTGATGCAGGTTCATGCAATGGTTGTGATTGGGAAATGGTTGCTTTAACAGGTCCGGTTTATGATATACAAAGACTTGGATTTGACTTTGTGGCCTCACCTCGTCATGCGGATATTCTTATGGTAACAGGACCGGTAACCAGAAATCTGGAGATAGCTGCTATTAGAACCTTTAAGGCTACTCCCGCACCAAAATTAGTTGTTGCAGTGGGCACCTGTGCTTGCAGTGGTGGAATCTGCGAGAAAAGCTATGCTCACCATAGTGGAGTGGAAAACATATTGCCCGTAGATGTTTATATTCCAGGTTGTCCACCTAGGCCTCAGGCTTTAATTCATGGTTTATTAAAAGCAGTTGAGAAGCTTTAAGAGCATCCTTTTGTTGCAATCAGGTTTACAATGAACATTACATTAATAAGGTTATTATATGATAAATAAGTGTTGCCATTATAAATGTGATTGGAAGAGTTATTAACCAAGCAGTAACTATTTTTTGAGCGGTTCCCCATTTAACCATGTGGAACCGTTTTGCTGATCCTACCCCCATTATTGCAGATGAGATAACGTGGGTGGTGCTTACAGGAAGTTTAAATATAGTGGCAATAAGTATTATTGAGGCAGAGGATATATCTGCAGCAAAGCCATTGGAGGGTTCAATTTTAATTATTCTGGTGCCCACCGTCTTTATGATTTTCCATCCGCCAATAGATGTCCCAAGTGCCATCGTTATAGCACAGGATACTTTAACCCAAAGAGCTATTTCCATATCCTGTTGGAAGCCTCCGGCAATAAGGGCAAAGGTGATAATGCCCATTGATTTTTGTGCATCATTTGTACCATGGCTGAAGGCCTGCCATGCAGCGGTAAATATCTGTAAAATCCTAAATCTTCGGTTTGCCTTAAGGGCATTTGCTCTGCTGAATAGTACCTTTATTATGCTCATTACCAGGTAACCAATAATAAAGGCAAAGATAGGAGAAAAAACCAAGGACTTTAATATGGAAATAAATCCGGCCATATTAACTGCCTGGAAGCCGGCAGAAGCAACAACACCACCGGCTAGGGAACCAATCAGGGCATGGGACGAAGAGCTTGGTATTCCATAATACCAAGTTGCCAGATTCCATATAATAGCGGCAATCAAAGCGGCTACTACAATATAAGAGCCATTTTGAAGGGTGAATGGATCAGCTATTTTGCTGCCAATGGTTTTAGCTACCCCGGTGAAGGTAAGAGCACCAACCAGATTCATGGCGGATGCCAGCATAATAGCTACTCTTGGTGGCAGTGCTTTGCTGGATATAGAGGTTGCTATGGCATTTGCTGTATCGTGAAAGCCATTTATAAAATCAAAAATCAGTGCTAAAAAAACCACCAGTGCGGTAATAAATAATGTCGATTCGTTCATTTTTTGCTCCTATGAATTCCGCATAATGATTCCTTCTAAAGTATTGGCAACATCCTCAATATTATCAGAGAAGGATTCCATCATTGAATAGATTTCTTTTTTCTTAATCAGCTCTATTGGATCGTTACTGTTGTGGAATAATTCCTTTAGCCCACTTCTTAGGGTTTCGTTGGCTGAATCCTCCAGATCATTGATTACATGGGTGTGCTTTGACATTTCCTTGAGCTTATCATGGGTTAGCAATTCAACCGCTGAAAACAGCTCCTTCATGCATTCCTGAATATTCTGGATAAACAGCTTCATGGTCTGGTCAGTTTCCTTGACATTATACATCAAAATATTTGAGGCATTAAACATCAAGCAATTTAGCACATCATCCAAACGTAAGGCAAGGTCCATTATATCTTCGCTTTCCAGGGGGGTGATAAATGCTTTGTTGAGTTCCACAATAATATGATGGGTGTATTGGTCACCCTTTTGCTCCAGAGCCTTAATTTCCTGAAAATAGCTTTCCGCCTTGACTGTATCATCCAAATTATCAAGCTGTTTAATGAAGATATCCGTAGCTACTTCCAGGTTATCAATAATTTTTTGAAAATATTGATAAAAAAGATTGGGTTTCTTTTTGAAGAAGTTTTTAATAATCACTATATTTCCCCTAACTTATTAACATAATAGTCTAATTTAATGGTAATCGTTAACAGGTGTTTTTTGCAAGCTGCTAAAAGGTAAAGGCAAATTAATTTTCGCTGAATATAATAAGTATTTCAGTACCGATATTTATTATTCTTGATTATATGATTAATTCCTTTATATATTTAAATACAATAAATTTGCCGGGATGGAAACAGATAGAGATAAGGCCCTGTTGACAGTCTAAAGGGCAGATTGCTATAATTTATCTGACGAGAGAAGTTATATTTAAAATCAGCAATACTCTGAGGAGGTTGTTTTTTTATGAGTAATATTGAACAGCATAAACCGGAAAAACTTGAATTTCAGGCAGAGGTTTCCCAAATGCTGGACATTGTAATTAATTCCCTGTATACCGAAAGGGATATCTTTGTTAGAGAACTGATTTCCAATGCATCAGATGCATTGGAAAAGCTACGTTTAATTTCTTTGACCGAGGATAATATTATCCAAAAAGAATTGCCTTTGGAAATCAACATAGAAACTGATGACAATAATAAGACCTTTATAATATCAGATACCGGCATAGGTATGAGCAGAGAAGAGCTGATTAGCAATCTTGGGACTATAGCTCATTCCGGTTCAAGGGAATTTATCAAGGGTTTGGCTGAGGGAGAGCAAAACAATACTCAATTGATTGGTCAATTCGGAGTCGGTTTTTATGCGGCCTTTATGGCAGGAGCAAAGGTTACAGTTCAATCTCTTTCCTATAGGGAAGGTTCTTTGGGTTGGGAGTGGTCATCAGAAGGGGTAGGCAGCTATACTGTAACAGAGGTTGATGGACTGCAAAGAGGCACTAGGATTATTGTCACATTAAAGGAAGATGCTCATGAGTATGCCGATTCTGAAAAAGTAAAGCGTATTGTTCAACAGTATTCCAATTTTATTCCCTTTGATATAAAAATCAATGGTGAGAAAATTAATACTGTTCAAGCAATCTGGAGCAGAAATAAAAATGAAGTTAGTGATGAGGAATATAATGAATTTTACAAGTATTTTACAAATTCTTATTCCGATCCCATGTTCAGACTTCATATTTCATCAGATGCCCCTCTTCAGTTAAATGCCTTGCTTTATATACCGGCCGATAATCCGGAATTATATGGCATGGGTCACCTGGAGCCTGGAGTCAGTATTTATTCAAGGAAGGTTTTGATTGATCAAAAATCGACTGATATATTCCCGGAATATTTTAGATTTATTAAGGGTGTTGTAGACTCAGAAGATCTACCATTAAATATTTCCAGAGAGACTGCTCAAAATAGTATTTTAGTAAAAAAAATGAGAAAATATTTAACCAAGAGAGTGTTGACATTTATTGAAAAACAGTCAGAGGATAAAGAGAAATACGGTATTTTTTGGAGTAAATTCTCCAGATTTATCAAAGAGGGCTGTGTCAATGATCCTGAAAGTCGGGAATCCCTGGCTAAATTACTTAGATTCAACAGTAGTAAAAAAGATAATGAGGAATTGATCTCTCTAGAGGAATATGTTGCAGAAATGAAGGAAGGGCAGACAGATATTTACTATATAAATTGCCCTTCAAGAGAGCTTATCGAATCCGGTCCGTATTTGGAGATTTTTAGGGAAAAGGATATAGAGGTGCTTTATTTACATGAGCCTGTTGATGATTTTGTAATATCAGCTCTCTATGAATACCGGCAAAAGAAATTCGTTTCTGCTGACCAGGCTGATCTTGATCTTTTTATTTCTGAGGGGTCAGGTGAAGGTAGTGAGGTTTTGAACCAAGATGAGATTTTTTCTCTTGCTGCCTTGATGAAGGAAATTATTGGTGACAGCATAAGCGAGGTTAGAGAATCTAAGAGATTATTAGGCAGTCCGGCTATGTTGGTCAATTCTGATCAAACATATACAACTGCTATGCAAAGAGTTCTAAAGGCAGCAGAGAGCGGTTTTAGTAATGCAGGCTCTAAAATTTTGGAGATAAACCCAAGACATCAAGTTATTATTAAATTGGCAAAATTTAAGGAATCCGGTTCCGATTTGGATTTCCTTAGGTCATGTATAGAACAGATTGCCGATAATGCCTTTCTTTCTGCAGGTTTGACTGATAGGGGTGGGCTTATGATTGAAAGAATCTATAAAATTATGAACCGTGCTTTAGACAGCAATGGATAAAGGCAGTCTTATTTTTCTAAAAGCAGGTTGTTTTAGTTGTGCTGGGCAGATATAATAATAAAATACTTATCAGTATCACAAAAAAATAGTGGGGAGCTCATGAAATGGGCTGAGAAAGGGCTTTTTAGCACCTGACCCTATTACCTGATCGGGATAATGCCTGCGTAGGGAGTTGATTTTGTATTTAAACGCATCCTATCAGATGTGTTTTTTTATTGTTAAGGTATGTGTTTTTAGGAGGGTAGATGATGAAATCAATAATTTTTTCCGGGGCAACTATTAGGGACTACAATAAAATAAAAGTGGAGAGCTGTGACCTGGTAATCTGTGCTGACAGTGGTGCCAGGCATGCCGCTGTCCTTGGTATTGTTCCGAATTATATTGTGGGAGATATGGATTCTGTGAAACCTAGTCTCTTAGATGAATTTCAAGACAAAGGAAGCATAATTATTAAATTTCCAAGAGATAAGAATGAGGTTGATACTGAGCTTGCAATAGAGGTTGCCTTGGAAAACAAAGTTAATGAGATAGTAATTTACGGAGGGCTTGGAGAAAGATTGGACCATACCCAAGCCAATATTCACTTACTTATTGCCTTGTTGCATAAAGGGGTAAGGGCATATTTGATAGATGACAGACATAGGATAAGCTTGGTTTCCCAAGAATCTCCTGTCAGGATTAAAGACAGTGGTGCAGTTTTTTCTCTGCTACCTTTAACCTGCAAGGTTGAAGGGGTTCAGATTAAGGGAGCCCAATGGGAGCTGGAGGATGCCTTATTTGAAACTGGTAAGCCATATGGTGTAAGCAACAGAGTTACAGAGGAATATGCTGAAATTTCTGTTAAAAGAGGGACACTTATTTTATATGAGATTTCATATCTGTAGATAAAGGGAAAAGGTGTCAAATATGTTGAGATATTTTAGATCCTTTGGTGGTTTGCTTGCCTTTATTGCCTTTTGGCAGATTTGGATTACTTTTGGAGACATACCTTTGTGGTTAATGCCCGGTCCATTGGATGTTTTAACATCGTTATTTGAGGACTTTGGTCTGTTGCTTTCACATGGTGGTTACACCCTTGTGGCGGCTCTGTCTGGATTTGCCCTGGCTTTAGTTTTGGGGATGATTTTGGCATTAGCCATGAACTACTGGCCAATTCTGGGGAAAGAAATTTACCCCTTGTTGGTTTTGTCTCAGACAATACCAATTATCACAGTTGCGCCTTTGATAATTATCTGGTTTGGCTATGGCTTGCTGCCTAAAATTTTAGTTGTTGCCCTGGTATGTATTTTTCCGATCACTGTCAGTTTGTTGAGCGGAATGGATTCAATAGACATTGAACTGGTGGATTTGATGCGGGTAATGGGTGCCAGCAGGAGACAAATTATTGTTATGGCCAAGCTACCGGCGGCTATGCCGTCATTTTTCAGTGGTTTGAAGATATCTGCGACCTATTGTGTTATGGCTGCAGTAATTGGTGAATGGTTGGGTGCCAGTTATGGTCTTGGGGTCATACTGACCAGAGCCTCTCACTCATATCAAACCGGCAGAGCCTTTGCTGCAATTACAGCTGTAGTGTTATTGAGTTTGTTACTGGTTTTAATTGTGGAATTAAGTGCCAGGATAACAATTCCATGGCATTATCAAAGAACAAAATAACTAATTATTAATAAATTGGGAGGAATATATTATGTTTAAAAGATTTTTGATAATTGCATCATCTTTGCTGTTAATTACGGCAGTAGCAGTGGGTTGTGGTGAAAAAGGAAGTAGTGATAGACCCTCAGGGGAGTTGAAGAAAGTAGTATTTATGTTGGACTGGGTGCCGAATACAAATCATACCGGAATTTATGTGGCTAAGGAAAAGGGCTATTTTACTGAAGAAGGACTGGATGTTGAGATTGTACAGCCATCCCAGGGTGGAACAACAGAGTTGGTTGCTACAGATAAAGCCCAGTTTGGAGTTAGTCAGCAAGAAGAGATAACCATGGCCAGATCTTCTGGAGTGCCTATTGTCTCAATAGCATCAGTTATTCAGCACAACACTTCTTGCTTTGCCTCAAAAAAAGAGTTGAATATTCTAAGTCCAAAGGATTTTGAGGGTAAGCGCTATGGCGGCTGGGGAGCAGCCTCTGAGGAAGCTACGCTTAAATCATTGATGCTCAAGGAAAAGGCGTCTCCTGAAACCCTTGAAATAATAAATATCGGAACTACGGATTTTTTTACTGCAATCAACAGGGATATCGATTTTGCCTGGATTTTTTATGGTTGGACCGGAGTAGAGGCTGAGATGAGAGGAATCCCACTAAACACCATAATGGTTAAGGATTTGGATTCGGCTCTGGATTACTATACTCCTTTAATATTTACTTCGGAAAAAACTATAGCAGGTAACCCGGACCTAGTAAAACACTTTTTGGCTGCTGCTTCCAGGGGCTATGAATTTTCAGCTGAAAATCCGGATCAGGCAGCGGATATTCTTATCAAACAGGTGCCTGAGTTGGATCCGAATTTAGTGAAAAGAAGTCAGAAATGGTTAAGTCCAAGGTACATTGATGATGCTTCCAGGTGGGGTGAACAAAAAGAAGAGGTCTGGCAGAAATATGCTGATTGGATGGAGTCTCATGGGCTTCTTCCCCAAAAAATAGAGATTAAGGCAGCCTTTACTAATGGGTATTTGCCAAAATAAACCGGATATAAAAAAGGTCTGGAGAGTAAGCTATGATTCTACAGCTAAAAAACATTTCTATGGGCTTTAATATCTCATCTGGTCGGGTTGAAGCAATCAGTGATTTATCCCTGGAGGTAAAAGAGGGAAGCTTTGTCAGTATTATCGGCCCCAGTGGATGTGGCAAAAGCACAATCTTTAAGCTTATCAGCGGTTTACTGAGCCCTGATCAAGGGTATATTGAAATTGCGGGAAATCGTGGTGAAGATAGCCGTAAAGTGATCTCCTACATGCCTCAGAAGGATTTACTTATGCCTTGGCGAACTATTCTCGAAAATGTAATACTTTCTCCGGAAATTTCAAGGACTGACAAAAAAAAGGCTAGGGAGGAAGCTCTTAAGCTTTTCCCACTTTTTGGTCTGGAGGGTTTTGCTGACAGTTACCCAAATGAGCTTTCCGGAGGCATGAGTCAAAGAGCAGCTTTACTGAGAACAATCATGTCCGGAGGAGAAATACTACTATTGGATGAGCCCTTTGGTTCCTTAGATGCCATATCCCGGTTTAAGATGAAACAATGGCTCCAGGAAATATGGCTCAGATTTGGGAAAACTATAATACTTATTACCCATGATATTGAAGAGGCTATCTTTCTGTCAGATAGTATTTATGTTCTTAGTTCCCGTCCCGGAAAATTACTGGGGAAAATAGAAGTGCCATTTTCTCGTCCCAGA
>JAAXTT010000188.1 GCA_013336365.1 Peptococcaceae bacterium | reverse complement strand
CTGGCTTCATAGCCCTGCGTCCCCCCTGACCGCTAATCAATAACTCGAATATATTTTAACCGGGAATCAGCAGCACCCTGAAAGCAAGCACCGGACTGTTTTGCCCAAATCAAATAATTCACCATTTCATGGCTTATTTCCTCCCCAGGCATAATCACAGGTGTCCCCGGAGGATAAATAGCCAGCCACTCTCCACAGATAGAGCCTATTGCTTCTGATAGGAGCACTCTCCTGGATGAAGCAAACCAGGCGTCTCTTAGTCCAACCACCTGCCTGGCAATCGGACTGGGTTTCATTGAAAAGTCAAGAGACGCCCCTTCCCTTCCTTCTCTGACAGCCAAATCTCTAATTGCATTGACTAGTCTGAGACCCTCATCCTCTCCCATTCCTAAAAAGGGAACAGCCACAATGTTATCATAATCAGCCATTTCAACAAAAATCCCCTGGGTCTTCATCAGCCAGTCTGCTGCCTGATAACCGGTAATTCCCATTCCACTGACTCTGATAACCAGTCTGCAGAAATCAAAATCCACTGCTCCCTGACCATCCATATGGGTTTCATTCAATACTTCCACATGCTTAATATCTGCTAATTTATTTCTGATCCTGGTTACTGTTTTCATCAGCTCATTAAAAATATCCTCTCCATTTACCGCCAACCTTCGACGAGCAGAGTCCAAGGACGCCATAAGCAAATAAGAAGGACTGCTGGTTTGAATCAGCCTTAACGCTGCTGCAATTTTATCTGATTTAAGAATATTTCCCTGAATATGGAGCATTGAGGACTGGGTAAGCGAGCCTCCGGTTTTATGAATACTCTGGACTGCAGCATCTGCATTGCACTCAAGTGCCCCCAAAGGCAGCTCTTGATGAAAATAAAAATGGCTGCCATGGGCTTCATCTACCAGAACAGGCTTACCATTAAAATGGGCTGCTTCAGCAATTATCTTTAAATCTCCTGTTACCCCATGATAGGTTGGGTGAATACAAAGAACTCCTGAGGCATCCGGATTATCCTTCATTGCTTTTTTATATTCCGGCACAGGAACACCTGCCGGGATATTGAAAGCAGGAATAGTTGCGGGTCTGACAAAAACAGGATTCAATCCGGCCAGAATCATTCCGCCTACTACTGAACGATGAACATTTCTTGGCAGAATCAATTTTCCACCGGGAACACTCACTGCCATAATTAAGGCCTGCAATCCCTGGGTCGTACCATTAACTAAAAAATAGCTTTTTTCAGCACCAAAAGCTTTAGCCGCAAGTCTTTGGGCATCAGCAATAATTCCTGAAGGATTATTGAGATCATCCAAACCTGGAAGCTCAGTAACATCCAAATCAAGGGCGCCTATGCCTATTGATTCAAGCAAATCCTCGGGAGCACCACTTCCCCCTCCATGACCGGGAACATGCATCCGCAAAGCCTTTAAGCCTGCATATTCTATTAATGCTTCCAGTATTGGTGTCCGATCTTGCTCCAGCATAGACTCTCCAATCTTTCGTTTTTATCAACAACCTGAAATAATTCTAACCTTTATTATTAATAACTGCCATACCCTCATTACTTTCAGTTAAAATTAATCTATTAGAAATAAAAAAGGTGCTGCCAGATAATCTTTAGGCAGCACCTTCAAAAACCAAGCTATTTCTTCTTTTTTTCTACACTTATAGCACAATCCGGGCAAAAACTCTCACAAATTCCACAGGCTATGCAATCATCATTTATTTGCACTGTGGGTGTGCCATAAACTCCCAGTTCATCAGACCAGGACATACATTTCTTGGGGCACTTTTGAATGCACAGTCCACAACCCTTGCACAGGCTAGGGAAAATAGCCCATATGCCTTTTTCCACCTCATACTCATTTGCCTTCATCTTCATTAATAGCTGCACCCCCTACAATAGGGCTGCCACAAGTTCGGCGCCCCTGTCAATGGCCTTAAAGTTAAGCTCTCTAAGCTTAGGATTCTTCTCAAACTTAGCACCCAGTTTTTTCTCAATGGCTTCCTTAGCCATTGCCTCGGTAACAACCTTGGTTGCCCTTACCACAGCACCCATGATAATAACATTGAACACTCTGGGTGTGAGCTCCTCATTGGCTACCTCAAGGGCCGGAATTGCCAATACCTTTTTTGCATTCTTGGGCAGAACATCCTCTATTCCCTCGATTCCCGAATCATAAACAAACACTGTTTCAGGACCGACATACTTGGCGGTACGATAGACAGCTCTGTCACTTAGTGCTACAACAATATCTGCTGTCAGGAACTTTGGTGAACCAATAGCCTTATCTCCAATTTGCAAATAGGCTACAGAAACACCACCTCGCTGCTCCACTCCGAAATTAGGAATATAAAGGGCCTCACGGCCTTCTTCATTGGCAGCTTCCGCAATTATTTCCGCTACTGATTGAACACCCTGGCCACCTTCCCCAGCCAGGACAATTTTAACAGCCTTCGCCATTATTTAACCTCCTCGCTCTGGGGTTGTGGCACTTTTATTTCTCCAACCTTAAAGTACTGGGGCATATCCTTTTCTACAAACTTCCAGGTTTCCTCAGCATTTGTCCTCCAATTGGTGGGACAGGTAGAAAGAACCTCCACAAAGGAAAAACCCCTGCCTGCTATCTGATTTTCTAATGCTTTCTTGAT
>JAAXTT010000187.1 GCA_013336365.1 Peptococcaceae bacterium | reverse complement strand
TTATATTATATTTACTGCAAAATATAGCTAAGACTCTATTTTGCAGTAAATATAATATAATCAGGAGGTGTTTCGCTATGTATAAAAAAATATTAGTGCCCACCGATGGATCTGTTATGTCAGATTTAGCTGTTGAAGAAGCCTTGAAAATGGCTAAGCATTTAGGTGCAGAGGTAACTGTGTTAAATGTTACTCCGGACATTTCTCCTTTTTTGATTGGTCCCTATTCTGGGCTGCCAAGTAAATCATTAGATTCAGTGGTCAGTGAAATGGGAAGAAATAGTAAGGAAATTATTGAGAAGGTAGAAAAGAACTATAAGGACAGATATGATAATTTCAATACCAAGGTTTTGTCCGGTGATCCTGCCTTTGCTATTTGCAACGAGGCCAAGGAAGGCGGTTATGATTTGATTATTATGGCCAATCGTGGATTGGGAGAGATTAAGCAGTTTTTGATGGGAAGTGTAAGCAGAAGAGTTGTGAAGCATGCGGATTGCTCAGTCTTGATTTTCAGATAATGCAAGCCGGTGATGTTAAGGGCAATATGAACTGAAAATAAAATAGCAATTGGAAATCTAAGTGCACCCCAAAGGTGCACTTTACTGTATCTACGGCAATTTACCCTTAACGCAAATAAAAACAGGCATATTAAAATTATGTTAAGAAAGCATTAAAAAACGATTGACAATATATTAAGAATTGCGTTATTATAATATTACCCCAAGAGAAGTAAGGGATTTGGTTCTGGGGTTGTCCCATAGAATCGGTAGCACAGGATTTTGATTACCTGCTGAAACAAGATGGTTGTCCTTTATGAGGGTATGTGAAGATTACTGAGAAGCTGTGAAGCTACTGTGGTTCATATCAGTTTGCAGGGTGGTTGGTAGAAGACAAGCTGATGATGACCAGTTAATTCAGAAACCCGCTCCTCGATAGGAAGACGATTTAGATAAGCAGGGATTGAGTCAGGTGTAGAGCCTGTGACAGAAGAAAGCAGCAGTGCTGTACTTTGACTTCTGTTGTACAGGAATATCGGTGAAGCTGAGGACAACATTGGTAAAGCCAATGGGCTCAGATGAGGGGCAAAAATAAAAAGGAGGCAGTACTTTATTGCAGTACACCTCAAGAAATAAGTAGGCGGGTTCTTTGATTAGAATCGAGATGCCTGCTTATTTCGTTTTTATAAGTGTTTTTTTGATAAAGGATTTTCTTTTGGAGTGGAGAAAAATAATAATAAAATAATTTGAGGAGGCTGTTGATATCATGGCAATTTGGAAGTGTTCGAAATGTGGTGAAGAGAAGGAAGGTAGATGCAGACCGAAAAAATGTCCTAAGTGTGGGGCGGAAAAAGAATCTTTTGAAAAGAAAGAATAATAATCGGCTAAATCCATGCTTAATATGAGCTTAAACAAAGGCATATATAAAAAGGACTGAACCGGATGAGAGAAAAAATTTCCAAATTTAATCTTCCCGATATTGATACTGAACAGATAGATGAAAGAGTAGAAAGATTGGTAAGTGATTACGAGGAACACATTATTAAACATATCAATTCTGAATATCAGAGAAAAATAAGCTGGTCAGATCGTTTTGCAGATAAAATAGCCTCTTTTGGCGGCAGTTGGAAATTCATAACAACATTTGGGTTTTTATTAATATTATGGATTGCTTGGAATTTAGTCAATTTTACTGTACATTTTGACGAACCGCCCTTTATCTTGTTGAATTTGATTCTTTCCTTTGTTGCCGGCTTTCAGGCACCAATTATTTTAATGAGTCAGAATAGGCATGCAGAGCACGATAAGCTGGAGGCGGTAATCGATTTTGCTATAAATTATAAAGCAGAGCAGGAGATTGCAGATATTCAGAACCATTTGCACACCTTGGAGAAAGAAGTACAGGATATAAAAGCAATGTTGGGGAAATTAATTTGCTCCAAGAATTAAATGCCGTTCAATGCTATCAGGAGGAATTTATGGCGGAAATATTAAAAAATGATTGGAATGAGGTTTTGGCAGGGGAGTTTGAAAAAGCGTACTATAAGGAACTGCGAAGTTTTTTGTTCAATGAGTATAAAACTACGACAGTATTTCCAAAAATGCATGATATTTTTAATGGTTTGCATTTTACAGCATTATCAGATGTTAAGGTTTTACTTTTAGGGCAGGATCCATATCACGATGAAAACCAAGCCCATGGCTTGAGTTTCTCGGTACTTCCGGGACAGAAAATACCACCGTCACTTCAAAACATATATAAAGAGCTTAAGGATGACCTTGGCTGCTCTATTCCAAATCACGGCTATCTTAAAAAATGGACTGCTCAGGGAGTGCTGTTATTAAATACTGTATTAACGGTCAGGGCGCACGAACCTGGTTCCCATCAGGGGAAAGGCTGGGAGCAGTTTACGGATGCTGTTATCGGGGTTATAAACCAACAGGATAGACCCATTGTTATTTTTCTTTGGGGAAGACCTGCACAAAATAAAAGGCCAATGCTTACCAATCCCAAGCATCTGGTACTTACTGCCTCACATCCAAGCCCTCTTTCAGCATATCGAGGATTTTTTGGCAGCAAGCCTTTTAGCAAGGCCAATCAATTTCTGGAGTCAAATAAGATTGATTGGCAGATAGAAAATATTTAAAGAAAAACACCCT
>JAAXTT010000010.1 GCA_013336365.1 Peptococcaceae bacterium | reverse complement strand
TGATTTTTTAAACAACCCTGGTGAGGAAATAAAAGAATTGTCTGAAACAATAAAAGAAAAGAAAGTTAACATTCAAAATATTGATTCTGAAATTAAAATGGCACAAAATGCTGTCTTAGATAAAGATTATGAAAAAGAAAAGATACTGGATCTTTACCGTCGAAAACTCATTAACAGCGCTGATCTTGAACGTCAGTTTGAAAAGATTGGCCAAGAAAAGCTAGCTCTTGAGGAAAGGGTATTTGAGCTACGCAACAAGCTAATTTTGGATGATGATATTTCCCTTAAATTTGATGATGCTGAGGAATTATTGTATAACTTGAAAGGGAAACTTCAAGAGTCACCATCATTTGAAACAAAAAGATTAATTGCTAGAACCTTGGTGAAGGAAATAATCGTGGAAACCACGAATCCAGAGGGTGAAAGGCCGCTTACGTCAGTAACAACAAGGTATACCTTTGCCAACAGTGTTATGGGAACCCGTGCCCCTGCGGATTTCACGGAGATGCCTTAAAAAACTGCCACTGTACTCCCCAGCAAATTTCAAAGTATCTGGGTAAAATATCCGGTCCTATTTTGGACCGGATAGATATAGTAATAAATGTACCTCGTCTCTCCTATGAGGAATTGAAAGAAAATTCAGCTGTAGAAAGCTCTGAAATTGTCAAAGAACGGGTTGAAAGAGCCCGAAAAAAACAAATAGACAGATGCCGGGAAACTGGTAGCCGATGCAATGCATATATCTCAAGTGAAAAAATTCAGGACCGCTGCAAGCTTTCCAAGGATGCTGAAAGCCTTTTGAAATCCTCTTTTAAACAATTCAAAATGAGTGCTCGATCTCATTATAAGGTTCTTAAAATTACCCAGACCATTGCCGATTTATGTGACAGTGATACTCTCGAGATAGAGCATCTGGCAGAGGCCTTGCAATATCGCAGACAGGACAAACTCTGTTAGGGACAAACCCAGTAAGATTGAGTAAAACTTAAGTGTTGTGTGGACTGTCCAGTCTGTATATAATGTTCTGTATATAGCATTTTAATAATCTATCATTAATCTTTATGAATATTGCTTATTTTGATGGGGGTATCTGATGAGCTTAAAAAAAATAACAAATGCCTTGGCATGGCCATTTTTATCTGTTTACAACTTTATTAAAAAAGCCTTTGATCTTATTCTTAAATCGCTGTTTTATGTTTTCAGCCCATATCAGGTAATAAAAAAGGAATCCTTTACCTTTTTGCTTTGGGTTGCGGTTGTTATTGTAATCGGACAGTTTGGTATTATTCTGTCCCTGCTTGTCAATTACAGTATAGGTTTTGAAAAAAACATCTTTACCAACTTAACCAATGGCAACTTTTATATATTCTCAATTTCAATATTGGGAATTGCACTATATGATGGCTTCACCCAATACTTAAACAGCAACGAAACAACTTTGTTCAAAAGATATCAGATAGGTTCATGGATTTTTGCCTTTATCCTGGTTATTTTCATGTCTGCCGAATATGCCATTACTATTTTCAAGGGTACTATCCCTTTATACACCCACAGTAAGGTAGATGGCTATATTCAGATACTTTTCTATTTCTTGTCCATAGCTCTCAGTATTTATATTTTTGCAGTAAAAAATCTAGACAAACATGAAATTGACTTCTTCCACCTGGCAGACAATCAGGATGTAAATGAACTGAAATTAAACGCAAGTAATCTGGAAGAAACTATCGAGGGAGGCATTGAAATTTGAAAAAACTTATTCCTTTTATTGAAGTAACACAGCCTATTGGCACCTTTTATATCAGTGCCTTAAGTGCGAGAACCATATTAAAAATTTCCGAAATATCCAATGTTTCCAGAAGACAATTTGATTCAGACTGTTATTACAATAACGATTCATCAAAATGTGTAAATGACATTACCCTTTACTGCAGTGATCCTGATGCAACCTTTCCAACTCCTATTTTGATTGCTGTAACAGAAGATATTTCCAGCTTTCTTTTTGAAAACAACATGCTGGAAATAGATGAAAAGAAAATAATCGGAGAGGTTATTGATGGACAGCATCGGCTGTTAGGAATAAAGGACTCACCTCACATTGATGATTTTGTCCTGCCTGTGGTTTTCATGTTTGCCCTTACTGAAGAAGAAAAGGCTTATGTCTTTTCTATTATCAACAGCAAGCAGACTCAATTTTCTATGACCTTGCTCTACAAGCTATTCAATTTATCCAATAAACGCAGTCCTCAGAAAACCTGCCATCATATTGCCAGATTGCTTAATTCCGATGAGAAATCTGCATATTTTAAAAGATTGAAGATGCTGGGCAGCAGAGAAGGCAAATACTCTATGCTGTCTCAGGGTGCCTTTGTTCATCATCTGCTTCCTTTGATAACTAATAATCCCCATGATGACATGCATAAAATAAAGCGGAATATTAAGCTGAAGGAAGATTCTTCTTTACCCTTGAGAGGCTACTTCCTTTCCGAAAAGGATGAGTATATATATAAAATATTATTCAATCTTTTCAATGCAGCAAAAGCAGTTTTCCCCGAAGAGTGGAGTTGCGCTGATAAGTATGTCCTGTCCAATACTGCCGGCTTTGCCGGAATAATGCAAGCATTCCCAAGACTCCATGAGTTAGGTGCCTTGAATAAATCGCTAAAAGAAGAGTTTTTTATTGAGATGTTTACCAAGGTAAAGGTTAAGCTCGAATCATATGGTCAAGACCTTTCTTTAAAATTCTATCCTAACGATGAAGAAACTGCCGATAAAATTGAAGAGCTGATAAGAAGTGCATTAAATGACGCATGACCTTTTAGGGAGTGATATAATTGGCTATTGTCCGGACAACTGAAAATTTAAAGCCTGGAATGAGGTTAGGCCAGGATATTTACAACAAAAATAAAATCCTTTTACTCTCTAATGGTGCAATCCTAACTGATGAAAACATAAAAATAATAAAGCGCCTAGGTTACGCAAGTGTGAATGTAGACAAGACCGAAGAGAGCCCCGGTAGTTCTGATACTGATTTCTGGCTTCAAATAAGCCCGGAAGCTATTATAGAGATTAAAGAGTTATATGCCAAAACAAATACTGAATCTGACGGCCTTATCAAAACAGTAATCAGCGGCAAGCCTGTAACGACTGATGAAGCATATGGAGTCCCCGGCTCAATTCTAAGCACGCCCAGTGCATCCTATGATCTTCTCCCCTCACTTGCCCATGTCATGCAGTTAGATAACAGTAATTATAATCATAGCATTAATGTATCCTTAGTATGTGGGATAATCTGCCGATGGCTGGGTCTAGATGAGGAAGTAAGTAAGGAATATGTTGTTGCAGGTCTTTTTCACGACATAGGTAAAACCCAGCTGCTACCTGATATAGTCTATAACAACAATAGATCCTTTCTTGAAGAAGAAGAATATCGAGGACACACTAGATTGGGCTACAATATTTTAAAAAGATCCGGAGCTTCTGAGGATGCCTGCTTAGGTGCCTTGCTTCATCATGAAAGACTGGATGGCTCAGGTTATCCCGGCGGATTAAAAGAAGATAAAATACCCCTAGTAGCAAAAATTATCGCTGTAGCTGACACCTTCGACAAGCTGACTACTGATATGTCAAAAAGTGGCAGTAATTGTCCGTTTAAGGTTCTAAAAATACTGAAGGAAGACAACCTGGGTTTTCTTGACACAAAGCTCCTTATGCTTTTTTGCACTCGCACTGCTGAGTGCTACGTTGGCGAAATGGTTATATTAACTGATGGTAGTAAGGGTCAGATAGTTATGGCCAATAAAAACAACCCCTGTAAGCCCATTGTCAATATCAATGGCAAACTGATTGATCTGGAACATTTTACTGATTTGGAAATACTTTCTCTCGCCACAATTAATGACTGATAACTAAAACTGAACTATTGCCCAGTAAAAAAAATCCACATACAATGTGGATTTTTTTTACATCCCCACCCACAATTTAAATTCACTTATTAAATTAAAAATGGTGGTTGACAAAATAACGTCAACCACCACAGGTTCTATCTATTCACAATTAGGTCTAACTCAACAATTATGGTTGCTATTTCTTCATCCAAGGCATCATAGCCCTTAGTTCTGCTCCAACCTTTTCAATAGGATGATTCTTGTCTTTATTGACTAGAGCATTATAATGAGGTCTATTTACCTGGTTTTCCAGCATCCACTCCTTGGCAAAGGTACCATTTTGTACCTCTTCCAATACTTTTTTCATTTCAGCCTTGACTCCGTCATTAATAATTCTGGGTCCTCTGGTTACATCACCGTACTCTGCTGTATCACTTATAGAATAGCGCATCATAGAAATTCCGCCCTCATAAATGAGATCCACAATCAGCTTTGCTTCATGAAGACACTCAAAATAAGCAATTTCCGGCTCATAACCTGCTTCGACGAGGGTCTCGAATCCAGCCTTAATCAAGGCACTTATCCCACCGCAAAGAACTGCCTGCTCACCGAAAAGATCTGTTTCGGTTTCTTCTCTGAAGGTTGTTTCAATTACCCCTGCTCTGGTGCAACCAATACCCTTGGCATAGGCAAGAGCCAAAGAATATGCCTTTCCTGTAGCATCCTGATGAATAGCTATAAGGCCTGGAACTCCCTTGCCTTCTGCATACATACGACGAACTAAATGTCCGGGACTTTTCGGAGCCACCATAAAGACATCAACATCCTCAGGTGGAACAATCTGATTATAGATAATATTAAAGCCATGGGAAAATATCAGCGCATCACCCGATTTTAAATGAGGTAAAATATCCTCCTTGAATACCGAGCCCTGGGTCTCATCAGGAAGCAAAATCTGAATAAGCTCGGCGGCAGCGGCGGCCTCCGGAACAGTCATCACCTTAAGTCCGTCAGCTTCAGCCACCGACCATGACTTACTGCCCTTGCGTAAGCCTACAACAACATTCAGGCCACTATCCTTCAAGTTTTGGGCCTGAGCATGTCCTTGACTCCCATAACCTATTACTGCAACGGTTTTTCCAGTTAAGACCTTTAAATCAGCATCACTGTCATAATACATTTTTGGCACTTTAATTTCCTCCTCAACATAAAAACTATCATTTAACACATTAGCTAATATTCTATCCAGAGTCGCAGTTTCCTCCCTGCAAACCGTTCCTCCCTTTTCTTTTAGATTTAATGCATAAAGAAAGACAAAGCTGCCTTATTGATAATCTCCGATAACGGTCCGGGATAAACTCCCAATACGACTGACACAAGCATAGTAAATATCAAGGTCATCCTAACGGGAAGACTAACAACAATCGGACTGCTGTCCTGTGGTCTGTCCCGATACATCACCAATACAACCATCAGGTAATAATAGACTGAAACCATGCTCATAATCAAGCCGATAATAGCCAACCATAAATAATTCTCTACAACAGTCATAAATAGATAGAACTTTCCAACAAACCCGGCAAAGGGTGGTATTCCCGCCATAGTAAGCATGGAGACAACCATAGTTGCTGCCATAAGAGGTGACCGTTGAGATAAACCGGCATAATCCTTGATTTCATCACTGCCGGTCAGATTATAGTAGTAAGAAATTGCCGTAAACACTCCCACAACTGCAAAAATATAGATAAAGCCATAAAACATTATTGCCTTCACTCCCGCTTGGGAAGCAGTTACCATTCCTACCAGAATATAACCCGCTTGAGCTATTCCGGAATACGCCATAAGTCGTTTAATATTTGTTTGTGGAATAGCAACAAGATTGCCAATAATAATTGTCACCCCGGCCAGGATAGCCATAAGTATTCCCCAGCTAAGACTAACTCCGAACATACCCAAAACAAAGATTCTTATCAATATGGCGAAGGACGCCATTTTAGATCCCACTGCCAAAAAAGAGGTTATCGGAGTAGGCGCACCCTGATAAACATCCGGTGCCCACATATGAAAAGGAACGGCAGCAATTTTGAAGCCTAATCCTGCCACCAGCATCACAACCCCTACAAGCAACAAAGGTAATGACTGCTGAACAGCTAAAATCATGCCCACCTCAACTACCAATACTGTTCCGGCTATGCCATATATCAAACTTAAACCATAAAGTAAAACAGCAGAAGAAATTCCTGCCAGTAAAACATATTTCATGCCGGCTTCCAAAGACTCACTATCATTCCTACGGAAACAGACTAAGACAATAAAGGAAATTGTCATTAATTCCAAACCAAGATACATGGTAATAAAATCATTTGCAGATGCCATAACCATCATGCCAAGAGTCGAAAATACGAGTATACTATAGTACTCTGCCTGTCCGCCAAGATGCTTGTCAACATAAGCCATAGATCCGAATACAACTAAAATAGCTGCTGTTAAAAAGATTACCTTGAAAAACTGGGAAAACTGGTCAATCAGATATAACCCACCACTTACAGTACCTACATTATTCCAGTTTAATACCACCAGCGCCAAAATACCTATCAGGGAAAATGAGGTAAACCAGCCCAACCTAGGCAATGATTTCTTTGGTAATATTAACCCAAGTATAAGAACCAGAACCCCAAGGGAGACCATGGCTATTTCAGGTATTATTACCGAAAAATCCATCTGCACTTAAATCAACCCCCCTATTTTTAAAGCATTATCCAACTGGTTCATCAAAGGTTCCACTCCACTGTTAACCATGTCAAATAACAAGGAAGGTAACAATCCACCAGCTATCAAAACAAGGCCCAATACTGCCAGAGGGACCAGTTCAGCTCCACGTATATCTCTAAGATTGTTATATTCTTCTCTGGGAGGTCCAAATAAGGTATTAGCGCCAGCTCTCAAGGCATAAAGGGCAGTTATGACAATCCCACCTATAGCTATAACAGCAAAACCTCCAAAAGCTTTGAATCCGGCAATAAATATTGTAAACTCCGGTATAAATCCAATTAATCCCGGCAGTCCCAAAGACGCAAAGGCTGCTAACATAAAGGATACAGCCAATAAGGGCATCTGCCTGGCTAATCCACCCAGATCCGGAATCCAGCGAGTTTTAGTTTTTTCATAGATAACCCCAATAGCTGAAAAGAAAAGGGCAGCCATAACTCCATGGGCGAACATATTGGCCACTGCGCCGTTGATTCCGATTACATTGACGGTACCAATGGCCAGCATAACATAGCCCATATGGGACACTGAGGAATAACCGACAATATATTTGAGATCCTTTTGGGCAAGTGCAGCAAAAGCTGCATAGGCCACCCCGGCAATACCCAGTGCAGCCATATAGGGTGCCCAGAATTTCGCTCCCAAAGGCAAAGAAAAAAGTGCTATCTTGATAAGTCCATAACCACCTATTTTTTTAAGAACCCCAGCATGAATCATAGATACTGCTGTAGGGGCTCCTGCATATCCATCCGGTGACCATGAATGAAAGGGCCACATGGAAATAAGAGACCCAAACCCAATAAGCATTAAGGCAAAAAGCCATTTTTGGTCAAAAGCACTCATCTGATTACCTGCTTGAGCCAAAGCTGCGAAGCTCATATTCGGTTCGCCCAAAATAGGTATGGATTTTACGAATAAGGCAATTATACCTACCAGCAAAAACGCAGACCCAACCAGTAGATAAATTGTCAGCTTCATTCCTGCATATTCCTTAGTAACCCTTTTTGAGCTTCCCCATATAATAACCATAATATAAATAGGGATAACAACTACTTCATAAAATAACAGGAAAATAAATATATCGTGAGCAATAAAGGTTCCCATTACTCCAGAAATCAACAAACAAAGGAGAATAAAAAACTCTCTGTGCCGGCTTTCCAGATTCCAGGATGCAAACACTGCTGAAAAACCAATCATATTTGTCAGTAACAGCATTGGCAGACTTATTCCATCTACAGCAAGAAAATAGCTTACCCCTAGGTCCTTTATCCAAGGCACCCTCTCCACAAATTGCAAGCCACCGGCTGCAGTATCATAAACTCCATAAAGATAAGCAGACATAGCTAGGGAAATAAATGTACCTGTAGCTGCCAGCCATTTTATTGGGTTTACCTGTTCTTTTGGTATAAACGCCATAATAATTGCACATATCGCCGGGGCAAGAAGAATTATAGTCAAAAATGGCAAACTCTTCATTTACTCTACACCCCCCATTAAACCTAATGCCATGGAGGGGTCAGTTAATGCCATAATTACTGCAACTGCCAATACTCCAAGGAAAAAAACCAAAGCGTAGCTTTGTAAGCTTCCTGTCTGAACAAGACGCAATCTGCTTCCAAAGGACTTTGTAAGGCTGCCTATTCCATTAACAATAATTCCATCCACTATATATATGTCAAACAGGTAAAATAATCTTGCTCCCCCATCGACAATTGTATGGGTAAACCATAAATATAGCTCATCTACATAAAACTTATTATAGGACAATGCCCAGAAAAAACTATACTTTTCTGCCATTCTTTCTGCTTTTGACCTGTCAAGATAGTATAAATTATAGGCTAGATACATCCCTGCCAAAGCCAAAACAACAGAACCAAGCATAATCATAGTATTGGCCTGAGGATGATGGGGATGAACCGAAAAAATCCAGTTTTGCCATATCGGTGCCCAAGGTGTCCCAATCAGGCCGGCAATTGCAGCAAAAAATGCAAGTACGACGAGAGGTAACGTCATAGTTCTGGGAGATTCCTTAACCTGGACCTCATGCTGAGCCTGTCCGGTGAAGGCTAGAAAAAATAGTCGCCACATATAAAATGCAGTCATAAAGGAGGTCAATGCAGCCATTGTGAAGAGAATGTAATGACCGGAATCAAAAGCTGTAAGCAATATTTCATCCTTGCTCCAGAAACCTGAAAAGGGTGGTACCCCTGATATTGCCAAACAACCTACCATAAAGGTATAGCCTGTTACCGGCATCTTTCTAAGCAACCCGCCCATCTTCCAAATATCTCCTTTGTGATGCAAGGCATACAGAACCGAACCTGCACCGAGAAACATCAAGGCTTTGAAAAACGCATGGGTCCATAGATGAAACATTGATGCAGTAAGAGAGCCTAAACCCAAGGCAAGCATCATGTATCCAATTTGACTTATAGTGGAATATGCCAATATTCTTTTCATATCTCTTTGGGTTATCGCAATAGACGCAGCAAAAAGTGCAGTAAAACCACCGATCGCCGCCACCATATCCATTACAGGAGGAACCTCTGCAAATAAAAAGATAGTTCTGGCTATAAGATACACTCCCGCTACAACCATAGTCGCAGCATGAATCAAGGCACTTACCGGGGTCGGACCTTCCATCGCGTCAGGTAGCCAGACATGAAGGGGAAATTGACCTGACTTGCCAATGGGTCCTATGAAAATCAGAATTGCAATAATTGTCATTATGCCCATACTAGTATATTGCTCAAAATTGCTTATTTTCCCAGATAATTCAACAATATCTAATGTGCCAAATATTAACTGCAGTGAAATAAGACCAAGCAATAAACCAAAGTCAGCAACCCGACAAGTAATAAACGCCTTTTTTGCAGCTTCCCTTGCTGTTACCTTGTGAGAGTAGAATCCGATCAAAAGATAGGAACAAAGTCCAACCAATTCCCAGGCAACAAACATCTGAAGCAAATTGCTGGATATAATCAGCAAAAGCATTGATGCTCCAAACAATGAGAGATAGGAGAAAAACACTGAATATCCCTGATCACCCTCCATATAGCCAATGGAATAAATAAAAATCAAGGTCGACACCAAGGTAACCATAAACATCATCATGGCAGAAACCGGGTCCAGTTGAACCCCAACATCAATGTTCAACCCCGCCATTGAGAACCACTTTACTGAATAAACCATAGGCTCTTCTGTAAGAGTGTAGTTGGAGAAAACTCCATAGGCTGCCAGAGAAGCTATGAAACAAGATATTGCCATGCTGCCTACCGATAATATCGCACTTGTCTTTTTCCACTGCTTTGTTATGAAAGCTATAATTATAAAAGACAAAGCAGGCAGAAGCGGTACCAGCCACGCATTATGCATTGAAAATTGTACCATTTAAAAGTTAGCACCTACCTTTAGAATGGATAAGCTAATTGCCACCCCTATTATGAAAAAACACTACCACTTAAGCCAGTCGAAATCCTCTAAATTTATATTAAGCCTATTACGATAGATAGCTATTATAATAGCCAATCCCACTCCAACCTCAGCCGCTGCTACTGTAATAACAAAAATAGCAAAAATCTGACCGATAAACGCCTCCGGCGTAATATACTTATTAAACGCCAGTAAATTAATATTAACCGCACAAAGCATAAGCTCGATACTGATTAACACTGCAATGGCATTCTTTTTGGTCAATACGCCAAAAAGTCCTATCCCAAATAATACTGCACCCAATATCAAATAGTGCTCCAAAGTAATGCTAGGAGTCGGCATCTGCCTTCACCTCCCTGGCAATATAAATTGCCCCGACTAGTGTTACCGTAAGTAATAAAGCCACGACCTCAAAGGGAATAACATATTTGCTAAGCAAAAGAGTCGCAATGCTTTCAACAGAGTTTTCAGGAACCATTGGAGGATTGCCACTGTAGTTTATTTTATAAGATGCAAACCCTGTGAGAAATGTAACCATCAAGGCAACAGCACCCCCAAAATAAAGCTGACTGTTAAACATATTTGTTTTATTCATATCATCTCGTTTGATCAGCATAATTCCCAGAACTACCATAATACATATTGCACCTGCATATACCATAACCTGAATCAAAGCAAGAAAATCCGCATTAAGGGTAATAAATATGCCTGCAACAGCAATAAAACTGATAACCAGCCATAAAACCGAATGTACTATGTTTTTGGAAAAAACCACCAGCAATGCTGATACTACAATAACTGCTGACAGAATATAAAAGAAAACACCAAGCCAATCAATACCATCAAACATTGGTAACATATCAATCAACCCTCCTTGTGGGAAGATGAACTATCGATAAGTGCATTATCATCAATTGTCTCAACCGGAGCATCTCTGTCTACCATTTTTAAAGTTACCCACTCTCTTCGGTACTGATTCATGTCAATAATTTCGCTGAAATTAATTGCATCCTTGGGACAGACCTCTACACAGAGTCCACAAAAGAGACAATATTCTATTTTCATAGTATATTTGGTCAAATACTGTTTCGTACCAACCTTTTGTTTTTCCAGCTGAATTACTTTATTAGGACAAGCATTTACACAGAGACCACAAGAAATACACTTATCCGGATCAATTACAAAGCGGCCATGAAATCTGGGGAACATTTCTATCTTGGTAAATGGATATTTAACTGTCTGCTTCTTTCCCAGCATTCTTTTCCAGGTTATTTTCAGACCTTTTACCAAACCTTTGCCAAACATTTCATCACCACCCTATCCCACGGAAAATATAAATACAGGCTCCCGTTACAAAAATATTTGCTAAGGAAAGCGGTACCAGCACCTTCCAGCCAAAAGCCATTAAATGGTCTACCCTCATACGGGGATAGGTCCAGCGGATCCACATAAAAAGAAATATTATAAAATACATTTTCAGAAAAAACCAAACCCAGGATGGAATAAAATCCATTCCAAAGGGGGCAAGCCAACCTCCAAGAAACATTACTGTGCAAACAGCAGAAACAACCATCATATTTGCATATTCAGCTAAGAAGAAAAGTGCAAACCCCATTCCGGAGTACTCAGTATAAGGACCGGCAATAATTTCTGATTCTCCCTCCACCAAATCAAAGGGTGCTCTGTTAGTTTCAGAAATACCGGCTATTAAGTATATTAGAAATGCTATAGGCTGTGTGAAAATAAACCAAACATTATCCTGAGCAATAACAATCTGATTTAGATTCAAGCTGCCGGAAATCATCACTACCCCCAAAAGACCTAAAACCAAGGGCAACTCATAGCTGACCATTTGAGCAACTACCCTCATGCCCCCGATCAGTGAATATTTATTATTGGAAGCCCAACCGGCGGCCCAGAAAATAATTGTGGACAAAGAACCAACAGCCAATATGTAAAAAACACCCATATCAATATCAACAGCTGTCATATCCCTGCCAAAAGGAATAACTGCCCATGTCATCAGGGGTGGCACAAAGATTAAAATTGGCATCAAAATAAATATTATCCGGTTAATTCCATCGGGCAGAATAATCTCCTTGCCCATAAGTTTTAAAATATCTGCTGCAGTTTGCAGCAAGCCCTTAGGTCCTGTATGGATGGGACCAATTCGTGACTGTATGTACGCTGCAACCTTTCTCTCCATGTAAACCAACCAAAGAGCATTAACAATGATAAAGCCTAATATAGCACTTAGCTTTATCAGCATTAGGATAATTTCGGTAAGCAACTCCGGAGTTCCCAAATCCAAAAACCAATATCTAATTATATCCGCTATTTCTATAAAAATACTTTCCAGCATAGCATTCTACTCCCCCACAGCATTTTGTCCGGATACCAAACCCGTATAGGTTAACAGTCTACCTCTCCTAAAACTATATCTATACTTCCCAATATAGCTATAACATCAGCCAGCTTCCAACCCTTGCACAAGTCCCCAAGATATCCCAGGTTTATAAAGGATGGTCGACGGAAATGAATCCTGTATGGCTTTGTGCTTCCATCGCTTACCAAATAGCTGCCATATATCCCCTTTGAGCTCTCGATTTCAGTATAGACATCTCCCACTGGGGGTTTAATTATTTTAGGAACCTTTGCCATTATTGGGCCCTCTTCGATTTGTTCCAGAGCCTGCTGAATAATTTTTCCGCTTTGTCGCATTTCTTCAATTCTTAGTCTAAAGCGGTCATAACAATCTCCATTTTCTCCCAGAGGCACTTGAAAATCAAAACGGTCATAAATACTGTACGGTCTGGTTTTACGCAAATCTAGATTCACACCGCTTCCCCTAATGGTTGGACCACTTAAACTATAATTAATTCCCATTTCCGGGGTAATTATACCAATGTTTTTTGTTCTGGCAATAAATATTTCATTGCCAGTTAACAGTCCGTCATATTCATCGCACATACCCGGAAGTTCTGAAAGAAAGTGCTTTAATGCCGGATAAAACTCAGGTGGAAAATCCTTGACCACACCACCGACTCTCATGTAGTTAAAGGTCATTCTCGAACCACTGGTCATTTCAAGCAAATCCATAACATACTCTCTATCCCTGAAGGTATAGGTAAATGCTGTTAACGCACCCAAATCAGCACCAAGTGCTCCTACAGACATCATGTGACTGGCAATCCTTGAGAGCTCACCAACAATAACCCTTATGTACTCCGCTCTTTCCGGAATCTCCAGACTCATCAGTTTTTCAACTGACATTACATAGCCCCAGTTCATTAGCATCCCTGCCAAATAGTCCATTCTGTCAGTATAGGGAATAACCTGGGTGTAAGTCCTTGCCTCAGCCAGTTTTTCGATTCCACGATGAAGATACCCAGGTACCGGTGTAGCCTTTACTACAAACTCACCATCCAGTTCCAGAATGATGCGAAAAACCCCATGGGTACTTGGATGCTGCGGTCCTAAATTAAGGCTGTATGTTTGTGTTTGTGTTTTCATTCAGCAAAACACCTCATATAATAAAAAAATATGTTTCTATTCTCTTCCGCCCTGCCACTGGAAGTCCTTCCTTAGAGGGTATCCCTCAAAATCATCATCCAGGAAAATTCGGCTGGGATGATCTGGGAAACCGGTGAAATTAATACCCATTAAATCATAGACCTCTCGTTCCTGCCAAATAGCACCTGCCCATAAATTTGACAGAGATGGAACCTCTGGATTTTCACGATCAAGCAATACCACCTTAAGCATCAGGCTGTGCCCACAAGTCAATGAAAAAAGATTATAAACCAATCGGAAATCTTCCTGGTAATCAACTGCAGTCAGATTCGTCAGATAATCCATTGAAAATTCTTGATTATCCTTCAGCTCAGTCATAATAGAAATCAGGTCTTCTGATTTAACTATTAAATCCTGTTCTTCTCCAAGTCTGATTCCGGGGAAGTTGCTTTTTAATTTCCAAATAATCTCTTCCGGCTGCAAATATTTAGCCACGAATCTGATTCACCACCTTGGGATTAATCAATTTTTCTTTTATCATCAAAAACGCATCAATTGCAGCCTCAGGTCTTGGAGGACATCCGGGAACATATATATCTACCGGAATAAGCTTATCAACTCCGGGCACAACATGGTATGAGTCTACAAAAGGCCCCCCCGAGATAGCACAATTACCATAGGCTATAACCCATTTGGGCTCTGACATCTGCTCATAAAGTCGTAATACAAATGGTCCCGACTTTTTTGTTACAGTACCGGCAATCATCATAACATCTGCCTGACGAGGGGAAGATCTTATGACCTCATAACCAAAACGAGACAAGTCAAAACGAGGCATATTTGCACCCATCAAGCCTTCAATTGCACAGCAAGCCAAACCAAACCCAAAGGGCCAAAGAGAATGCCCCCGGGCAATATTTAAAAGTTTTTCCAGCGGAGCTATGTGAATAAGTCGTTTCAACTCATTAACAACCTCCGGATCTTCAGTCAGATTCTCAACAGGGTGTTTATCCTGATTTAGGTCCATTCAAACGCACCCTCCTTCCAGGCATACCATAATCCCACCACTAAAATTGCAAGAAAAATAATCATCTCAACAAAAGCAAAAAGACCCAAGCTTTGGAACTTTATTGCCCACGGGTAGAGATAAATTATCTCTACATCAAATATTACAAACAGCAGTGCATAGAGAAAATAGCTCGTTCTAAACTGTACCCAGGTTGGTCCTATGGTATCGACACCACACTCGTAGGCAATAGATTTTTGGGCACTTTTCCTTCGGGGAGCAAGTATATAGCCTGCAAGCATTCCCCCTACACCAAAAATCACTCCAACTATCAAAAAAATAAGTACAGCTCCCCATACTGAAAGCAAGTAACTCACCCTTTCATAATTTATGCTGGTAATATCCGGATAACAACAGCAATCCTGTTGCCAAATATATTTAGCCTTGTTGACGAATTTCCAATATTGTCCTGACAGGAGCAAAATCCTTGCGATGATATGGACAGGGGCCAAAACAAGAAAGGGCTTCCAAATGCCCTTTAGTGCCATAGCCCTTATGCTGGTCAAAACCATATTTAGGATATAGTCGATGAATCTGACTCATAAGCCTGTCTCTGGTTACCTTCGCTAATATTGAGGCTGCTGCTATCGATGCACTTTTACTGTCCCCACCTACAATTCCCTTTTGGGGTAAATCCAGACCCGGTATGGGATAGCCATCTACCAAAACCTGGTCTGGACTAGGATCAAGTGCTCTGATTGCTCTTTTCATTGCCAGCATCGAAGCACTATAAATATTAAATTCATAAATCTCCTCCACTGAAGCCAAACCGACAGACCAACTGACTGCTGTTTCTTTTATTGCATCAGCCAGTTCCTCACGAACTGTGGGAGAAAGTTTTTTGGAATCATTAAGTCTACTAATCATCAAGCCAAAAGGCAACACTACTGCTGCCGCTACAACCGGACCTGCTAATGGACCGCGACCAGCCTCATCGGTTCCGGCTATTATCCTAGCGCCTTGATCAAGATACTGTTTTTCAAAAAGCCAAAGTTCTTCAAGTCGTTTTTTTTCTTCCGAGTAACGAGTTCTTCTACTATTTATTTTTTCTAACAGCCTTCTTACTCCAACCCTAGGATCACTGCCTAGGGCCTCTATTATGTCATTAGATACCAAGCTGACATCCTTAATATCGTCTATATACTTTATTATTTCTGTTAAAGTCATGTTTGATATTTTCAAAGCTGATACCTGCCATTAATAAATAGTGCCATCATTATACCCTAAAGGCAAAAATATCTCAAGAAACACGGACCCTACATCTGACTTGATAAACATGCTACTATTTTCCGGGTGGTCTTTCAAGTGTGTACCTGCCCAGTATTCCCCCTCTAAACTCCTTGAGCAGGAGCACTGCTGCCTTATATATATCCACCTTGCCGCCCTGAACTATAAAACCACGGTTTTTTCCAATCATTTCAAGAAGTGACTGTGGTTCCGATATTCCTTCAGAATCCAGATTAAACCTATCCTTTAACCTGGATGGATAATATTTAGCTAACCAAAGTGACAATCGTCCGGCGACAAACTCCAAGTCATAGACCTGCTCCTTGACAGCCCCGGTAACTGCTAAACGGTAACCTACATCTGAATCTTCAAATTTCGGCCAGAGTATCCCCGGGGTATCTAAAAGCTCAATATCAGCTACCCTGATCCATTGTTGCCCTTTGGTAACTCCCGGCTTATTTTCAGCCTTAGCAGATTTCCTTCCGGACAAACGATTAATCAGGTATGATTTCCCTACATTTGGTATACCAACAATCATGCAGCGTGGTGCTCTGGGCAGTCTCCCTGATGATCCCAATGAAATAGTCTTGTTCCCCACCAGCTTTTTAACTGCCGGCACAATCTTTGAAATTCCAACACCATGAACAGAGTCTACTGCGATAGCCTCAAGTTTTTTAGACTTAAAGTAATTTTCCCACTGATTATTATAATCAGGATCAGATAAATCAGCCTTATTCAAAATAACCAGCAAGGGCTTATTGCCAATCATCCCCATTAAATCCGGATTTCTACTACTGTAAGGAATTCTCGCATCAACCACTTCAATTATTACATCAACCAGCTTCAAATCTTCTTTGAGTATTCTTTTGGCCTTAGCCATATGACCGGGAAACCACTGAATTTCCATTTTTTGCTCCTCCATTCAAGGCACAGCAGACATCCTATTTGCTTAATTTATAAAACAAAGAGGGAACCTGGGTTCCCTCCACATTTACCGGCCATTTTTGTTAAGATGTTTCGGAGCAACCACTTAGGTAGATATTAATTGCCACCGGACCTTAAAATCTTCATATGATCAAGGGGCCAAAAAATGAACATTGCCTTGCCAATAACATTTTCCTGAGGCAAAAATCCCCAATATCTGCTATCCTCACTGTTGTTTCGGTTATCCCCCAGCATCAAATAGGCTTTCTCAGGAACTGTTTCAGGACCAAAATCATTGAACCTCATATCTTTAGGCAAATAACTCTCTGATATTTCCTGACCATCTATATATAGCTTGTTGTTTTTTAACTCGAATTTTTCCCCGGGAAGACCAATAAGCCTTTTTACATAATCCTTGCTTGGATCACCTGGATATTTGAAAACAACAATATCCCCTCTTTCCAGATCCCAAACCCTATAGCCAAATTTATTGACAAGTATCTCGTCATTTATTTGGAGAGTAGGCTCCATCGACCCAGAGGGAATATAAAATGGCTGAAATAAAAACGCCCTTACAATTAAAGCCAATAATACTGCAATTACAATTGATTCCAAGATATCTCTATATATCGATGTCTTTTTTTCTTCCTTCTTTTCACTGAAACTCTCAAAGGTATCTGCCATGGAAATTCCTCCCTTTTACTCACAGATACTCTGACAAAATAGGGACTGCAGCTACAGTCCCCTTAATCCAATTTTATTATTGTTTTCTGACTCTTTCCTTAATCCTGGCAGCTTTACCACGCAAATTACGCAGATAGTATAGTCTTGCCCGACGAACCTTGCCCAGCTTTACAACCTCAATCTTGTCTATCTTTGGTGTGTTTAACGGAAATGTTCTTTCTACTCCCACACCCGAGGCAATTCTCCGAACAGTAAAGGTCTCACTGAGTCCGGTGCCTCTGCGCCTGATAACAACACCCTCAAAAACCTGGATTCTCTCCCTGGTTCCTTCAATAACTTTAACAGAAACCTTCACCGTATCACCAGGTCTGAAGTTAGGAAGATCAGATTTGATCTGCTCCTGCTCCAATGATTTAATCAAATTCATAAATATTTACCTCCCTTCCCGCCAAGTCGTTCATATGCTGTTTTCTGCAAGCACAGCGGACCGACCATAATACAACAAATGCAATTATATCATAAAGCATATTGTGATGCAATATACCCAAAAAACCAATATATTAGCATAATATCTACTGATAGCATATTTATACTATTCTAGGAATTTTTTCTTTTTTTTCTTCCAATATCCTCTGGCAATCCAAGTTTTTCCAAATCCAAAACAACCTGTTTAAGAATAATCTTATCTTCTTGAGTTAGTTCCGCTGATTCAAGAATTTCCGGCCTTCTCTCAAGAGTATGTAACAAAGAGCATCGACGGCGCCATAACCTGATCTGCTCATGATGGCCATTAAGTAAAACCTCCGGCACTTCCAAACCTTGGTAAACTCTTGGTCTGGTATATTGAGGATACTCCAGTAATCCTTCACTAAAGGAGTCTTCCTCAGCAGATGAAGACTCTCCCAGTACTCCGGGCACCAGTCTTGCGACTGTGTCAACCAGCACCATTGCAGGAAGCTCTCCTCCGGTAAGAACGTAGTCACCTATCGTTATCTCATCAGTGACCAGCTCATCGCGGACTCTTTGGTCAATCCCTTCATAATGGCCACAGATTAAAGTCAATTGACTCTCTCTTGATAGCTCCTCTGCCAAAGACTGAGTCAATGGCTCACCATCAGGACTCAGATAAACACAACGACCCAATGTGCCGCGATGTTCCCTTACCCATTCCACAGCCTTAAATATTGGCTGAGGTGACATAAGCATTCCTGCCCCTCCGCCATAAGGTGTATCGTCTACCGTATTGTGCTTGTTATCTGAAAAATCACGAATATCTATTATATTCAAGACAATCAGTAATTGTTCCCTGGCTCTTTTTATCATACTGTGGTCAAAAGGTCCGGAGAACATCTCGGAAAATAGGGTAAGTATATCTATATTTAACATTAATGTTCCTGTCCTTCAATCAAATCAGTATTCCATAAATTCCTTCATTAAAGCTACCGTCATTTTACCATTGGCAAGGTCAATATCCTTTATTACCTGCTTAAGTGCAGGAATAAGAAGCGGGGGATTTTCAGCACTGCCAACAACATATACATCATTGGAACCGGTCTGCAAAATATCCTCAACCTGACCCAGAATAGCTCCGTTCTCATCATAAACCCTTAAACCTATTATATCAAAAATATAATAGCTGTTATCCGGTAATTCTGTCAGTTCATCCCGGCCTATCTTTACAATATAACCCTTAAGGCCTTCAGCTTCAGTCATATCACCAATGCCAACAAATTTGACCAGAATATATTTCTGGTGCCATTTGGCCTTTTCCACTAGGAGTTCTTTGAATTTTCCTTCTCTCTCCAAAACCATTGTTTCCATGGTCAAAAACCGGTCAGGAAAATCCGTAAGGGGAAGAATTTTAACCAACCCCCGATTGCTATGGGTTCCTATGATTTTTCCTATAGTAACATCCTTTTGTGCTGCCACTATAAAAAAACCCCCTGCCTTATTTCAATAACCTTGCCATCCTTTACTACCACTTCAGCAGACATTATTTCCGCCCAGTCATCCCCTACCCTAAGCTCAATAATACTTTCCACCCTTCCGTGAACAACCTCTTGGCCATCACCCAGGGCAGCAATATCCTTAAGTTTTCCAGTCAGTTGGCTAACGGTATCCCTTAATTTCTGCCGCTCATCATCAATATTTATTAAATCACCCCGAGAAAGCTGTGATTTATTATTTTCTAATTCAATAATTCTATTATACTGAAAATCCAGATACTCTAGACGTCTTTCAAGTACAGAAAGTCTTTCCCCAACCTCGGCAGCCAGTCCTTTTTTATAGCTGTCAGAAACTATTGCCTTTATAATGACCGGCCTGGTTATTGTAATCTGATTCATGGATAACCCCTTTAGATTAGCTACTGAAGCTGCTTGTCCAAGCAAGATAAATGCACAGTCAAACAGCTTCAGTTGTAGAACAGCAATCAGATAATATCAACAACTACCTTTTTGTTTGATTTGGTAGAGGCAGCTTTTACCATTGTGCGAATAGCTCTGGCAATTCTTCCCTGCCTACCAATTACCTTTCCCATATCCTCGGGACTTACCCTAAGCTCTATTACACAGGATTTCTCTTTCTCAATCATCTGCACATCAACTTTTTCAGGGCTATCTACCAAAGATTTGGCTAAAAGCTCAACTAAATTTTTCATGGAAAAGAACCTCCCAGTTCTTTGTCTGCAAAAAGCATTAATTTTCAATGTATCTAAAACAGACTGTTATTTGCAAAGAAAACCGGCAAACTACTGCTCTTCACCGGATGCCTCCGGTTTATTGAAAACCCCTGCTTTCTTCAACAAAGCCCGGACAGTCTCAGTTGCCTGAGCGCCCTTTTTTATCCAATCAAGAGCTTTTACTTGATCCACACTGATAACTGATGGCTCCTTCATGGGGTCATAATATCCAATTTCTTCAATAAAACGACCATCTCTGGGAGATCTTGAATCAGCTACTACAATACGATAAAAAGGCTTTTTCTTAACGCCCATTCTCTTCAATCTTATTTTTACTGACATTTCTTGTCACCTCCTTGAATCAGCATATCAAGAACTGCTTATTTATTTTCCCATATTAATAAAAGGGTTTGCCATTTTGCCACCCTTCTTCATGGTTTTTTCAACATTGCCAAACTGTTTCAACATCTTCTTTGTTTGTTCAAACTGCTTTATTATTCTATTTACATCCTGAACTGTCGTCCCACTACCCAAAGCAATTCTTTTACGACGACTGCCATTTATCTCTTGGGGTGATTCTCTCTCCCAAGGAGTCATCGATTTAATAATAGCCTCAACATGAACCAGCTCTTTGTCATCAATGTCACCAATCTGCTTCATTGCCTTAGCATTGCCCAAACCCGGTATCATGCCTAAAATCTGCTGAATGGGGCCAAGCTTTTTGATTTCCTGTATTTGCTGCAAAAAATCCTCTAGGGTATATTCCATGCTACGCATTTTCTTGTTAAGCTTATCTACCTGCTCAGCATCAAAATTCTCCTGGGCTTTTTCAATAAGGGTCATGACATCTCCCATGCCCAAGATCCTGTCTGACATTCTGTCAGGATGAAAAGGTTCAAGTGCATCCAGCTTTTCACCGACACCGGCGAATTTTACCGGGCAACCGGTCACAGCTCTTACTGAAAGTGCCGCCCCACCTCTTGTATCACCGTCGAGCTTTGTTAAAACTATACCATCCAGGCCTAAAAGAGAGTTGAAAGATGACGCAATATCCACTGCTGTCTGACCTGTCATGGAATCAACTACCAACAGTATTTCGTGGGGGTTAACTGCATTTTTGATATTTTCCAGCTCAGACATAAGTTCCTCATCAATATGCAGACGTCCGGCTGTATCAATAATCATAGTATCCCTGGAAGAGGTAATCGCAAACTCCCTGGCAGCCCGCACAATGTCCACCGGATTTGTAATGTCCCCCATGGTAAAAACAGGAATATCAAGCTGTTGACCTAAAACCTGCAACTGCTTGATAGCTGCCGGACGATAAACATCTGCAGCAACCAGCAAAGGTTTTCTGCCCTGCTTCCTTAAGTAATTTGCTAACTTGGCAGAGCTGGTTGTTTTTCCTGCCCCATGAATACCAACCATCATAATAATAGTTGGCGGCTTTGATGCTATATTTATCTTGCTTTGCACGCCACCCATAAGAGACGCCAGCTCATCATTAACGATTTTAATAACCTGCTGGCCCGGAGTCAGGCTGGTTAATACATCCTGCCCAACAGATCTTTCCCTTATCTTTGCTTGAAAATCCTTAACAACCTTAAAATTAACATCTGCATCAAGAAGCGCTCGACGAACCTCCTTGAGTGCCTCTTCCACATCAGCTTCAGTTAATCTGCCTCTGCCCTTTAGTTTGCGAAAAGTTTCCTGAAGCTTTTCAGCCAAACCGGAGAAAACCATGCCCCCACCTCCCGGGTCTATTCTTCTTGGATTATTTGGGACAAAATCCTTTTTGCATCTTCGATATCAGAGTCACTGTAGCTATTAAGGTATCCCAATACCTTAGAAAGCTTTTCCCTTTGAATTGCAGAGTTGTGGACCAAACCCAGCTTCTCCTCGAAATAACTCA
>JAAXTT010000009.1 GCA_013336365.1 Peptococcaceae bacterium | reverse complement strand
AGGCATATACAACTCAGCTTATGTGCATGTATCTTATAGGTATCTATCTTGCCGATACTAAAGGGATGTTGCCAGACAAGGAAAAAAGCGAGCTTATTGGAGCAATCAGAGATCTTGGCGGCAAGGTACAGAATATTATCGATAATTGTAAGGAAGTCGAAGCTTTTGCCAAAAAATACAGTAATAGTGAAAATGCGTTTTTTATAGGCAGAGGACTGGATAATAATGTAGCTATGGAAGGTGCTTTGAAGCTCAAGGAAATATCCTATATTCATGCAGAATCATATGCAGCAGGGGAGCTAAAGCATGGCACACTTGCCCTGATAATCAAGGGGGTACCAGTCATTGCCCTGGCCACTCAGCGAGCATTATTTGATAAAATGATCAGCAATATTAAAGAGGTAAAAGCTCGGGAAGCAAGTGTTTTTGCTTTTGCTATGGAGGGCTTTAAGGATATTGAACAGGTGGCAGACTATGTAATGTATCTTCCACAGACCCATCAATTGCTGGCTCCGGTCTTGTCAGTTATTCCTCTGCAGCTCTTGGCATATCATATGGCGGTAGCCAGAGGCTGTGATGTGGATCAGCCCAGAAATCTTGCAAAAAGTGTAACGGTGGAATAAACGGTTATTTCTCTATTAGTAATGGTGGCTGACTAAAATTTAAGTCAGCCACCATTTTTTTATGCAGATTTCAGCCTGTTTCAAGGGTGGTTGACAAATTGAATTTACAAGTCTATAATCTACTAGTCTAGTAAATTAGTAAATTACTAAATAATTATTTGAGGTGAAGTTATGAAAATTCCTACAACATTAAAGCACAAGCCGGTAGTTATTTCTGATAACTACCAGAATATTGATGGGAGATACGCTTATGATTCTGATGCTAAGGGATTATCCTTAGGATTGGCCCAGTGGAATGATCGCGGTAAGGTAGATATCTCTGCTAAGGTTTGGAGGCATACAGGAGAGAAGTGGTCCAGGCAATCAGAGGAATTACCTCTTCATCGAGTTCTTGACTTAGCAATTCTTGTCTGCAGAGCTAAGCTGCACTTTCGTGAAGCGTACAGATTTGAGCATTTATATGATCTTGATAATCCGATTATTGACAGGGTTGGGTTGCAGGGGGATGCTATGACTGTGGCTATTTGCACAGACAATGAAAAAATCAATCAGGATATAAAATTATTTAGTCAAGCTCTAAGCGATGATGATGAGCTTATTGGTGAAAGACTTAGGACCCTGTCACATATTTTAAAGGAAATGGGCTACTAGAAAAACAAAGTTGGGGTGAGTTTTAGTGAGTTTTCAACATATAAAGAAACACCAAGATACTTTATAGGTTGAAAAAGATTAATAAGGGATATTGACTGGAGAATCCCCCTCTGTTAGAATTTGCTTGTGATTATTGCTTGACAAATATTAGATAAATTGCACATAAGCTTTAATTAGCATAATATGTCAATTGCTTGTTCTTTGCCTTTGTTTTTGGGTAAAATAGGAATATGTTGCAACAAGAAATTAAATATGCTTCACAGGACTAACTTCAATAAGCCCATAGTATTACGAAATCTAAAGATAACCCGTGTTGATTGACAAGTCTAACAGATTGTTTAATAATAATACCTCATTTCACCCTCCAAATTTGGAGGGATTTTTTTTCTAAAGCTTTTGATAAATCATAGTGAAGAGATTAAAAAAAACGATTATATAGAGTATGATGTAATCAGGTATTTATTTCTGAAGAAAAACCTTTATTTTTATTATCCTAGGGAGGAAACATTTTGCTTAAAGCACCTTTTTTACCTATGAGCAAGGAAGAAATGAAGTCCTTGGGTTGGGACCGGCTTGACTTTATTATTGTTACCGGAGATGCCTATGTAGACCATCCAAGTTTTGGAGCGGCCATTATCGGAAGAGTATTGGAAAATGAAGGATTTCGGGTTGGTATTATCAGTCAGCCTGACTGGCGAGATATAAAAGCATTCAAAACACTGGGAAGACCAAGACTTGCCTGGCTGGTTACAGCCGGAAACCTTGACTCTATGGTTAATCATTATACAGCAAGCCGGAAACCTCGCTCCAAAGATGCCTACTCCCCTGGAGGGCGAGCCGGATTAAGGCCTGATCGTGCCACCCTGGTTTATTCTCAACGCTGTCGACAGGCATATAAGGAGCCTCCTGTGATTATTGGCGGCATTGAGGCATCCCTTCGTCGTTTTGCACATTATGACTATTGGGACGACTCGATAAGACGTTCCTTTTTAATTGATGCCAAGGCAGATGTTCTGGTTTATGGAATGGCTGAAAGATCAATTAGGGAATTGGCTCGGGAGCTATCTCAAAGGCGATGCTCAATTATTTCTGATCAGGATAAAATCCTGCCCATAGCCCATGGAATAAAAGGCTGCTGTTATGTATTGAATTCATTGGATTTGCTAAAAGAAGGTGACTTTATAGAATTGCCTTCATACAAAGAGGTTTTAAATAGCAAGGCTGATTTTGCTAGAGCATTTTTGATTGAGGATAGGGAGCAAAATCCTTACCTTGGGAAAATATTGGTTCAAGCCCATGATGATTGCTGGCTGGTTCA